>JAUWHQ010000155.1 GCA_030605805.1 Methanosarcinales archaeon
ATGGTTTTGATGGTTCGGGATGCGTACTTAAATTTACGGCGGTGTTGCCTGATCTGTGCGCACGCCGCCCGTCGCTAAAAAGGGGCTGTTAGGCTTTGTCTGGCACCGGATCAGGATCGTGTACGTGTGGGCTGACAGCCCCAGTCACGGGGAGGTTTTATGTCGGATCAGTTTCGATTTACCCAACATAGAACGAGGAAAACCCTGCCATGATCCCTGCATGGGTGTGCTACTCTCGGATTACCTGCAAGACGCCGGCGAAGCCCACGTGGGAGCGCGGTGTACAGGCTCTGGACTTAAGTCCGGGGTTTGGTGACTTTAAACCAAAGGAATGTGTAAAATGAAAAAGGTAATATTATTTTTGATTTTTATACTTGCAATCACTTTTAATGCGAGCGCCGCACTTCATAACATAAATATAACATTGGTAGATTTAGAAGAAAAACCTATGGCAGGCGTTCATTTTAGAATGTTTCACTACGACGGAACCCTTATTGAAGGCGCAAGTGGTGTTACTGACAAAAATGGTAGTATAATTAATTATGGCATTCAAATGGAAAAATCTGGAGAGTGTTTTATTTTAGATTTTTACATGCCTTATAAATATATTAATGGAAAACTTATTCCAGAAAGAGATTTACAAATCATAGGAGACCAAACAAGATGTATTGGACAGGGTTCGGATTATCATTTTACTGTGAGCGAAATAAATTACAAGCCAGCCGAATTAGTAATGTATAACATGACAAATGAAAGTTTAAATTTAGCAAAAGAAAGTAAAAATATGGCTGATAAAAGTCATAAATGGTCAATACGTGCATTACTGGTATCAATAATTTCAATTATCATCACACTTTTCTTGTACTTCATAAAGAAACCCAAATTGAATGTACCAATAGAAGACACAGAAAATATCAACCAATTCAATCGGAAACATTTAACTATTTATACATTTTTTAATAATGTGATTAACATGTTTGGATTACAAATGTTCGATGTTAACGATGATGAGTTAAGGGAACGAAAGTTAAAATTCATTGAAATTTTATTAATTGTTGGTGGAATAGTCGGCGGCATTCAACTTAAAAATGGAAATGACCAGATGAATGTATTATTCGGACTTTTCTTAGTAAGTTCAATACTTTATTATTTCCTTGTTTCCCATAAAATGGTTTCTAATAAATGGCATTCCCAGATTGCTATTAAATGTTCTATGGCTTTAATATCATCTTGCTTTTCTGGATTAGCAATTTCTCCATTTATCCTTGAAAGCATTTCGATTTTTTATGCTATAGTGATATTTTTATTATTTATAGTATTGATAGTTTTAGTATTTTTGGCTCTTTACATAGGAAGAAAGGAATAAATCGAAGAATCAAAGGCACAATGATTCATCACAATGCTGTATTTACCGTAGCAGCCCCTAAGGATGTCGAGTCAGTCGCGTGGTCGGGTGTGGTTTTGTGGGGCGGGACCGTATACGCACCCGGAAAAATCGATTACCGGACTCACGTGGTTTGTTCTGACACTTGAGCACCACGCAAAATCGACAGCCATGTTCTAACCGCTATCTTTTTCAAGGAGCATCGCCCCCTTACCAGATATGCGGTTGATCATGAAGTTCGGTGGCGCTTCGATTGCGGACGGCGAGAAGATAAAATGGGTCGCCGAGTTGATAAACCGGTACCGTGAGCATGAACTGATCGTCGTGACCTCCGCTCTTAAGGATGTCACCGATCATCTGCTTGAGCGGGCGGATGCGGCGGCAGATGCAGGTAGTATCGAATCGGTCCATGAACTGATCAAGCATCTGCGAGATCTGCATAACAATGCGGCGGGCATCGCAATCAATGACCCGGTGATCCTTGATCAGGTATTAAATGAATTGGACGGTCGTATTCACAGACTCAATCAGGCTTTGACCGGGATATGCTATCTCGGTGAATTAACTTCCCGTTCCCGTGATTATATATCCTCTTACGGGGAACTGCTTGCAGCACCAATATTATCCGGAGCGCTGCGGTCGATTGGCATGTCGTCCGTACACCTGACAGGCGGAGAGGCTGGAATCGTGACCAACAGTAGATATGGGGATGCAAAACCGCTTGAGGATACTCGCGAGCGAATATGCCAGAGACTGACCCCGCTGATCGGTAAATGCGTGCCGGTTGTCGCGGGATTCATCGCAGAGAACGAGCACGGGATCACCACGACGCTCGGGCGCGGCGGATCCGATTTTTCGGCATCGCTGATCGGATCAGCGGTTCATGCGGATGAAATCTGGTTCTGGAAGAAGGTTTCAGGCATTATGACTGCCGATCCGAAGATCGTACCCGATGCGCGCACCATCCCGCAGATCTCGTACATCGAGGTGATGGAACTGTCGTACTTCGGTGCCGAGGTGCTGCACCCGCGTGCGATCGAACCCGCAATCAGAAACGACATCCCGGTACGGGTGCTCAATACCTTCGACCCGGACTTCACAGGCACGCTCGTGGTCAGGGATCAGCAGCAGGGTGGCGTGGTCGTGAAAGCGGTCACCGTGATCGAGGATATCGCTCTGATCAACATATCGGGCGCAGGCATGGTCGGCACCATCGGGGTCGCAGCACGGGCATTTGGAGCACTGGCAGACGCCGGCGTGAACATCACCATGATCAGCCAAGGATCGTCTGAAGCAAACATCTCAATCGTCGTCGAGGAGTCGAATCTTGCCTGTGCGGTGGATGCCATAAGGGCAGAGTTCAGGAACGGGATGATACGTGAACTGACAGCGGACGCTGACGTGAGTGCGATTACGGTGGTCGGCGCAGGCATGGCTGGCATCCCGGGGGTTGCCGCATCTGTCTTTACTGCGATGGGCGAGAACAACGTCAACGTGATCATGATCAGCCAGGGGTCTTCCGAGCATAACATCTCGTTTGTGGTGGGAAGCAAGGACGCGAAGAGAGCTGTTCGTGCGTTGCACAGCAAATTCGGGCTCGGGGGTCGGGATCGGCGCTGAAAACGCCTGCCGGAGAGTTCGACAGCGTCTCGATTGAGCAGTTGACACTCTCTGGTAAACCATCTGATTTTGACCTGGCATCACACAAGCTAACAGTCCCCCGGGCACAGCAAACATTTATTAAGTAACAAAACTCATCCAAACTTGAGTAAACGGATGTACGACAGTGAGTTCAGACATAAAGCAGTATATCCATCGGCTCTTAACAGTTACAGAACAAAAGGAGAGCGAATTTCAGAAATGGTTCACCACAATAGACACATTGAAAGTGTTGCCGTGTCTGACCCATCAATTATCGTTAATATAAGGGATGTATGTATAAATCTGTATGGTGATATGATTGTCTATAGAAGATAAAGATTTTATAAGGATAGATTATACCGGGCGGTTTGAGGATGGCACGGTCTTTGATACCACCGATGAAGCGATCGCAAAAGAAAGCGGTATATATAGTGAAAATGCCAGATATGAGCCGTTCATCATCATCGTTGGCGCAAAGCACGTCGTGGAAGGGTTGGATGAGGATTTTATCGGAAAAGATGCCGGCTATCACGGAACCGTGGAGGTTGCGCCTGCGAAAGGTTATGGCGAACGCAAACCAGAGTTGATAACAACACATTCTATTTCCGGGTTCAAAGATAAGCCTGTGAAAGGGATGCGGGTGAGCATCGATGGAAAAGCGGGCACGGTTGTCATGACGATCGGGCGCAAGGTGCGGGTCGATTTCAACAACCCGATGGCTGGCAAGACCCTGATCTTCGATTACAGCATCGAAGATGTC
>JAUWHQ010000159.1 GCA_030605805.1 Methanosarcinales archaeon
TTGGGTCTGAATTGGAACTTTCTTTGTATGATATTTTTATGGATATCCTAATATTTAAAACTTTTGGTTTCTATCTGTAAGATCGAATTTCGGAGTACAGCTAACTGATTTCAGAACGGGTTTGTGTAGTTGGGTGGTTTGTGATAGTTAGATAGTCCTAATAAATATATGACCGGTTTCTTTCGGAGATACTGTTACAACCGTATCATTAATATACTACAAGTTCCTTATAGCGTGTATGGGATTTTGGAACGGGTTCGTATTGCTTTCTTACAGCTATCCATCCCCTCAAAAATGGACTCGCATAAGTCTGATGCCTGTTCCGAAACTCCCTGCTTATGCCGGTCGCGGTCGTGAGGGCAGAGGCGGGCAGTGGTAAAACTAAGCGTTAAGCGTGATAACATGCGTCCTTTTGTATTCATCAATGCTGCCATGAGCGCAGATGGGAAAATTTCAACACATCTCAGGAAGCAGGTGCGTATTTCCGGAGATCGGGATTTCCAGCGGGTGGACCGGCTGCGTTGCGAAGCAGACGCCATCATGGTCGGAGTAGGCACGATTCTCTCGGATGATCCGAGTTTGACCGTCAAATCAGAGGAATTTCGGAAAAAGCGACTGGACTGTGGCAGGGATGAAAACCCGGTGCGAGTCGTCATTGATAGTCTTGCAAGGACCCCGCCCGATTCAGACATTCTCAGGAAAGGGGCTGGCAGACGGATCATCTTTGTCTCAGGACCTGCTGCGGTTAAGCGCGTGGATGCACTACGCATGTCTGGCGCAGAGGTCGTGGTCGCAGGCGAGCAGGGAGAGCCGCGGGTCGATCTTGCGGCAGCCCTCAGGCATCTTCATGACATGGGAATCCGGCGGCTGATGGTGGAAGGCGGCGCCACGCTGAACTGGAGCCTGATTAATCTGAAACTGGTGGATGAGATCTATGTATATATCGGGAGCCTGATTCTTGGCGGGTCTATGGCGCCGACGCTTGTTGATGGTGCCGGTTTTTCGAACCGCGATGGCGCGCTCTCGCTAGACCTGGTATCGGTCGAACGGATGGATGGCGGGTTCGTTGTAAAATGGCGGGTATTACGATGATCGGAAACATCGAGGCGATTGCGAGTGATTATGACCGAACTCTGACAGACGAGTCGCTGATCCTCTCTGAAAAGGCAGTAGCCAGTCTGAAGAGTGCGAGAAAAGATGGCATAAAAGTGTTTTTGGTTTCGGGGCGAAAACTTCCGTTTCTAAAGGGCGTGAACAAGAATCGGGACTTTGTAGACATAATCATCGCAGAGAACGGCGCCGTCATCTATGATCCGGGAGATGGCACGAAGATCCTGCTTGGCAAAGGTCTGGACGAGCTGAAAGCGGCGTTTTCAGACGCTGACTTTCCGGTTGATGTGGAGGAGGCAATCGTCGCAACCACGATCGATCATCTCGAAGAGGTGAGAGAGATCATCGAAAGGAACGATCTCTCGGTCGATATCGAGTTGAACAGGAATGATGTGATGATTATGCCTGCGGGTGTGAACAAGTGCACCGGGGTTATGAAGGCGGCTGAGATCTGCGGGATCGACAGGCAGCGCCTTGCATGTATCGGCGATGCCGAGAACGATCTCAAGCTCTTTGCAGCCGCCGGTACCAGAGTGGCGGTCGCAAACGCGGTGCAGAGGCTCAAGGACGAAGCAGACATCGTGTGCAGCGCGCCTTACGGGGATGGCGTGAGCGAGTTTGTGCAGAGCCTTCGGGCAGGTTGAAAACCGGTGTATGTTAGGGAATAGATCATGGTAAATCCGTATAAATATCCCCAATCTGTAATGGTCAGTCGGATGTACAACAGCACGAAAGACGTGGAGACGTGGGTTAACAATACCCTTCGCGTCTCTGCGCCTTTGCGCCTTCGCGTTAAATTGGAAAGAGAACGCAAAGTCGCTAGGGCGCAAAGTCGCAAAGAACAAAAATCCTCCTGTTGGTGATTATATTGTATGAGCATCGGTCGCTCTCATGTTCATGGTCAGATTGACCATTACAAAATATCCCCAATCTCTCCAATCTCCTGAATATGCCAGAACAACTTTCATATCTTGACTCCCGGATCAACCTTGCAAAGGACGTGTATGAGCCAGCCGAGGACTCATACCTCATGATCGATACCGCATTAAGCGAGATCGGTAAGTCCAGCCGAGCCATGCGCATCCTTGAGATCGGCACCGGATCAGGGATCGTCTCGACCGTGCTGATGCAAAACATGCCCGAGCATGAGTACATCACGACCGATATCAGTCCTCAGGCTGTCTTATGCGCAAAAACGAACGGATTGCAGGTGATCAGGGCAGATCTCTTTGCAGGACTCCGGGGGCGATTTGATCTGATCATATTCAATCCGCCGTATCTGCCGACCGTGCCCGATGAGCGCATCGATGGCTGGCTCGATTTGGCGTGGAACGGCGGAGATGACGGTCGCAGGACCATCGACCGGTTCTTGCAGCAGGCGCCAGCGTTCCTCGCAGACGGCGGCAGCCTTCTGCTGCTGATATCCTCGCTGACCGGCATCGAGGAGGTCTGCGCACGCATGACATCGACGGGCTTTACTGTGCACGAGGCAGCGAGCATCCGTTGTCCGGGCGAGTTGCTCGTGGTGCTGCATGGCAGATGGCAGCCGTGAGCTGGGGCGGGGTGTTCGGACGGCTGATTTCATAGAAAGCCTTATATATCCTACAACCACATTGTTTGTTTGAGAGACTCACACTGTTTGTTTGGGAAACTCATTTTCTCATTTGGAAAGGTGCTTGAATGGAAGATAATATATTAAAGGGCACGACCACGATCGGATTGGTGTGCAAGGATGGTGTCGTTCTTGCGAGCGAGCGGAGAGCGACGATGGGCTACTTCATCGCAAGCAAGGATGCGCCGAAGATATACCAGATTGGTGACACTGTTGGCATGACGACAGCAGGTTCTGTTGGCGATGCGCAGCGGCTTGTGCGCAGCATCAGCGTGGAGTCGAGCTTGTATCAGATGCGGATACAGGAGCCGATGTCTATCAGGGCGATGGCAAATCTGCTCTCCACGGTGCTTTCATCGCATCGGATGATGCCGCTCTACGTCCAGCTTCTGATCGGAGGTGTCGATAAGAACGGTCCGCGCATCTACTCACTGGATGCTCTCGGAGGAAAGCTCGAGGAGCAGAGAGCGGTCTCCACTGGCTCGGGCTCGCCGATTGCTTACGGCATACTCGAAGACCAGTACAGGGATGACCTCACCACCGAGGAGGGCGCTGGTCTTGCCATACGTGCGCTTCACAACGTCATGAAACGAGATGCGGCGTCAGGGGACGGAATTGACGTGAAGATCATCACAAAGGGGCAGTATATTCAGATGAGCCGGGATGAGATCGAAAAGAAGATCGAAGAACTGAAGCTACTGAATTGATCGATTTAATTTGTTTTTACTATGGTTACGACTGATGCATTATCCGAACTGCGGCAGCAGATTCGGAAGAAACTGCCTGCCGGCGTAACGATCTCTGACATCGAATTTGAGGGTCCTGAACTGGTCATATACACAAAAGAGCCGAAGCGTCTGGCTGATAATGGTGATGTCGTGCGGTCGATCGCAAAGGATGTGCGCAAGCGGATCGTTATACGTCCTGACCAGAGCGTGCTAAGTCCGCCGGATGTTGCGTTCGCTACGATCAAACAGACCGTGCCCGAAGATGCCGGAATCACTGATTACCACTTCAATACGGACACCGGTGAGGTGGTCATCGAGGCTGAGAAGCCGGGACTTGTGATCGGGCAGCGCGGAACCATGCTTCGCGAGATCACGAAACAGACCGGCTGGACCCCGAATGTCGTGCGCACCCCGCCGATCAAGTCATCGACCATAAAGAACGTCAGGCGGTTGATGCGCGAGAATCTTGGCGAGCGAAAGCAGTTCCTGCGCGATCTCGGGAAGAAGATACACCGCAGCATCACATCCCATGACCAGTGGATACGCATGACCGCGCTCGGCGGTTGTAGAGAGGTTGGTCGGAGCTGTTTCTTACTATCGACTCCTGAGACAAGGATACTGATCGATTGTGGCATCAATGTCGGGTCCGTCGATAATAGCACGCCATACCTGTACGTTCCCGATGTATCCCCGATCGCACACCTAGATGGTGTGGTTTTGACGCACGCACACCTCGATCATTGCGGGCTCGTGCCGCTGTTGTTCAAATACGGGTATACCGGTCCTGTGTACACTACCCCGCCCACCCGGGATCTGATGGCACTTTTGCAGGTCGATTACATCGACGTTGCAAACAAGGAGGGCAGACCGATCCCTTATGCGTCGGACCATATCAGAGAAGCGCTCAAACACACACTCGTTCTCGATTACGGGAGCGTTACCGATATTGCGCCCGACATGAAATTGACGTTCCATAATGCCGGGCATATTCTTGGATCAGCGGTTGCTCATTTCCATATCGGCGATGGGCTGCACAATGTGGTATTCACTGGCGATTACAAGTATGAAACGACCAGGTTGTTCGATAGTGCCGTTAATAATTTCCCGAGAGCTGAAACCGTGATCACGGAAGCGACTTATGGCGGTCCGAATGATTTTCAGCCCCCGAGAATGGAAGCAGAGAAGCATATTTCACAGATCGTGAATAAAACGATCAAGCGCGGGGGCAAGGTACTGATTCCCGCGTTCGCGGTCGGACGCAGTCAGGATGTGATGCTGGTTCTTGAAGAGGCGATGCGGAAGAAACGC
Organism: Methanosarcinales archaeon; assembly: GCA_030605805.1. Lineage (GTDB taxonomy): Archaea > Halobacteriota > Methanosarcinia > Methanosarcinales > Methanogasteraceae > Methanogaster_D. The sequence continues at coordinate 4,759 of JAUWHQ010000159.1, forward strand.
ATCAAGAAGGCTCCGATCTATCTCGACGGCATGATCTGGGAGGCGACAGCGATCCATACCGCGTATCCTGAGTATCTGAACAGTGATCTGCGGAAATTGATCTTTCATCGGGGGATGAATCCGTTTCTCTCGGATCGTTTTGTCAAGGTCGACTCGCAAAAGATGCGAGAGGAGATTTTGAACGATCTTGATCCGGCAGTCATAATTTCAACCTCAGGGATGATGAATGGTGGTCCGATTCTGGAGTATCTCAGTGCGTTTGCGCCTGACGAGAAGAGCACGCTGGTATTTGTCGGTTATCAGGCGGAGGGGACGCTCGGGCAGCGAATTCAGAAGGGAAGAACAGAAATCCCGATAACAAGACGGGGCAAGTCCGAGATACTTAAAATCGAGCTTGAGGTGTGCACGGTGGACGGATTCTCAGGGCATTCGGACCGGGAGCAATTGATGAAGTATATAGGGAACATGCGCCCGAAACCCGAACTGGTGATGACCGGTCACGGCGACGAAAGAAACTGTATGAGCCTTGCAAGTTCGATTTACAACAAGTATCACATCAAAACACAGGTTCCAAAGAATCTTGAGACGATACGGGTGGAGTGAGGATAAGAAACTTGTGCGACAGGCATAAAACTGTCAATCAACCTCTGATCCCGATGCCAGCGCATCCTCAACCGCGCCCCTGATCAAGTATCCTGCCACATGCAGGATCGTGTCTCCAAGTTCCCGATCCACGGTCATATCCGCGGTGCATGGATATGAATGATGCGCCTCTGTTACAATATCACGGATAATCTGCTGCGAGAGAGCGCAAGCTCCGATCAGTTTTCTTGCAACAAACCATGTCGATCCGCAAGGGGCACTCTGCCTGACCATAACATCCGAAATCACCCCGCTTTCCACATCGATCTCAATGACCGGGATTCCGATCCCGAACTCGGCAACAAACCGTCCGATGACCCCTCTCCCCGCGTCCAGCGAACAGAACGGCTTTGGGAATGCGGATTCAATCCCGAGTGCGCTGCACTTCTCACGCATCTGGTTTGCCAGCCCGGGAGAGACTTCCTTTGACTGCTCGATTGGCACGATCAAACCCCTGATCCTCGCGTCGTTCAGCCGGGGTGGCAGCGCAAGGAGTATATCGGGGTGGATCTCTGTTGCGATTGCAACATCGGCAGATGGAAGTTTTGGAAGGTAGGAATCGGGATCATCGATGAAATCAGGCAGTGTGCCGGGCTCCGGGAGTTTGATTGCGCCGACCACGTCCTGAGCGTGGCTGTATTTACCATACTTGCAGTGTGTGCAGAGCGGATCGCAGGATTTGCAGAATTCGGAATCGTTTACGAGGTTTCGCACCACCCGTTCTCCGAAATTTCCACCGTACAGGATTAGTAGTTTCATGAGTCCAACCTTCGGCGGGTACTAAAGTATAAGCTGTGCGCCCTAAAAAACCGTCCTTCAGAGCCCCAGATACTATGATAGCAGGTTTATTAAACCCAAAAAACCCGTGTGTATTGCCCGCCTTTTGATTCTCCAACCTTTCCTTGATCATCTCACCGATTTTCTGCCATCTTTCAGAAGTCTGCTTAGCAGAACTGCGATTTATTGCACCCTTTCAGCTAAAGCTAAGGTATGAAGAGGCACAAAAAATAAAAAAAGAGAAGGATCATCGAATGTATTCGATGATCGGTCTTTGCGGTTTATTATACCCGACTTCGATCGGGTTTTCTTTGATATGCCCTGAACGGATCGGTACACGCTGCTGGTATGCGTCCGGACCAAGTATCTGAGCCGACTCAACGCCAGTCATGACTGCCATCACGCGCACCATGCCCTCATACTCCTCCTCGATGCGGGCACCCCAGATCACGTTTGCATGTGGGCTGAGTTCGTAGGTGAGCGAACTCGCGATCTCGTCCGCCTCCTTCAGGCTGAGGTCAGGACCGCCTGTAATGTGTACAAGACACCCTGTAGCGCCGCGATAATCCACGTCCAGCAGCGGGTGGTTCAGCGCCCCGCGGACAACGTCATCTGACTTGTCTCGCGTCTTTGATTCGCCGAAGAGCATCACTGCAACGCCGCCGCAGTTCATAACCGTCCTGATGTCTGCATAATCGAGATTGATCAGCGATGGTCTGGTGATCGTCTCTGATATGCCTTTAACGGTCTCTGAGATCAACTGATCCATGACTGAGAATGCATGCCCCATCGGCAGATTCGGCACATAGTTGAGCAGGCGGTTGTTATCAAGAGCGATCACCGTGTGCGCTGCAGCACTCAACTCATGAAGACCTTTCTCTGCCTTAATGGTACGGGCACGTTCCACATGAAACGGTGTTGATACCATCCCGACCACAATTGCACCATTCTCCTTCGCGATATCAGCCACCACCGGCGCAACTCCGGTACCGGTGCCGCCACCCATGCCAGCCGTGATAAAGACCAGATCGGCATCGGCGAGCATCTCGGTGAGTGTGCCTCGCGCAAGTTCGGCGGCGCGCCTCCCAACATCAGGATCACCGCCGGCACCAAGCCCTCGCGTGATGGATTTCCCGACCAGAACCTTCTTATCAGCCCTGCACTCGTCCAGATCCTGCCTGTCCGTGTTAATCGCAATGATATCCACGCCATCGATACCAATGTCATACATCCGGGTGGAGGTGTTGTTGCCAGCGCCACCGCAGCCAACGATCACTATACGCGGCGTTCCAACAAAATCGACCATATCATCAATAGCCCCAGTCTCGCAGGTTGTTTGACGATACAGTTCCTCATTTTCACTATGTTTCAGTGCTTCCTGTATTACTGATTGCATTTCCGTCCCCTCAATGAGATTTCACATGCTTTTATGCATCCGACGTTCATTCCGGATGCGATAAGATAGAATCTAATATCGATTGTATATATAGTTATGGATGCACGTGGTTGCGGTCGGTGAGATGCTGGAGAATCGAAAATATCACTTTACGCCAATTTTATTTGTGAAATATTCATTTAAAAACTCCAGATCGAATATATCGGCGATCTCTTTGCCTTCAGCCACGTCATACCCCGCGCGGATGTGTTCACGCATCTGTTTTCCAAGCGCACATGAATGGAGTTCCGATTCGAGCAGATGCTTTGCCGATACATATCTTCGATGGATATCGACCATGTACTGCCCGTTCTCGATATACACATTGGAAAACGTATCGTTATTCGTAAACTTACTTTTGAATCGCTCTGCATGTGCTCGCATGTAGGCGGGCGGTCCGACATGCTTTCTTAATGCTGGAAGCTCTCCTGACACAAGTTCGATCAATAACGTGACGTTATCTGTGGTCTTGTTTGTAGACTGGATTCCTATGGCGCTTCCGAGCACTGTGAAGTCGTGTTCGTCAAGCAAACCGATCGCTGACTGACGCATCTTGTACAACTGCGGATAAGCGATATCCTCGACCATATCAGGAATCTCGAACGATATTGCGAGCAGATCGGTACCTCTTGCGTCCATCGCTGCGATGATCTCTGATTTGTGCACAGGCATCAAGGGTTTTGCAAAGAAATGTTCGATAGACGGCTCTGCTAAAAAGGTACGTGCTGCGTCCGCGAATGTGTAGAATTGATCGAGCGATAACGCGGCTGCAACATTGCGGTTCGGGTCAGTGGGATCGATCACGAAGAGCGGCTCCCACACTCCGCCTGATGCGCTGTGCTGGGCACCCTGCCTGGAACGCTGGGACGTGGTGACCCCTGGCTCGATCAGCAGACCGTCTTGCCAGTTGCAGGCAGCCTCAAGCACCGCAAGGAACGAGCCGTAATGGATGATCAGCAGTTCGCATAGAAACCCGGAAAACCCGCGTACCCGGAGTTCGGATCCATAAACCTGAGCACACTTCATGAATTGCTTGAGCAGCAGCACCCCGTCCTCCAATCCACTAATTCGTGGTAGGACGTACCGGTTGTGGAAGGGAGTCCGATCCACTGCTGATCTCATCTCTTCCGGGCGGGATATCTGATAACATGGTACCAGATCGACCCGGCAATCATCGAATCGAGCATGGATGTACGGATGTTCGGCATATCGCTTTTCATAACTATCTGCACGATCTGCCACCAGTTTTGCAACGCGCAAGCCCTCGGTCTCAAGTTCCTCCCTCGTCAGGTCGGTAGAAAACATTATAAACAGATCAAGATCGTGTGCTCCTGAAATCCATGTTTTACGTGCAGCAGACCCAACAAGCTCGCACCTGAAACCCTCTTCCCTGATATAACCGCAAACCCTGCGGCTGAGTTCTGCAAGTTCGTCGCGTTCCTCCTGGGTCGGTCTGACCGCCGTAAGAACGTTGCTAAGGATTGTTAGGATATTGTCTTGCATCTGTTTCGTGCCCTTTCCAGTGTTCTGGTTGTTCAGGTATTGCTTATATGTGCGATCATGATTCTTTAACCTGTCAGGTCGTCCTGTTTATATATCAGACATTACCTGTGGATCGGCAGGACATCCTTATATCCCATCTTCGCCAGATTAAAATTAAACCGCAACCAGTGAACCCCCTCATCTTTCGAGTCTGTTCTACATCCTTTTGACCCCAATTGACTTCAAGTACCCACCCTCCCCCAAATACTTACAATTGAACATCTGCATAATGTTTTTTTGCACATCCGTCAAGGGCATAAGCTTCTTACCTTCGCATTTGGTACCCCTCACGCCCAACTTCGCAACTTCGCATCTCGCAAGCGTACTATAGACCTTACTCACACTACTCATATCCCTAATCGGAGCTTCCCTGAGCTTGTTCGTCACAGTTACATCCAGCAGATAACCCAGAATGCATATTGTATAATGCGCACGGACATGCTCATCAGTATATACAAATGTCGGCTGGAACTTAAGGAAAGATTTCACTTCCCTAAAACCCTCCTCCACCCTATTCTTGTCCCTGTATGCTTGTATAAGTTTTTCCGGACTGAGTCTAAACTTCTCAGGCTCTGTGGTTTTTGTGATGTT
>JAUWHQ010000152.1 GCA_030605805.1 Methanosarcinales archaeon
GATAAACTTGCCTGTGAATGTCGTGGTGTCGTGTAGATAGAATGCGACCGTTTCTTTGATCGTTTCATGCCGGGGGTGCATAGAATAAATATCGGTTGATATGTTAATATATACTCGCCTGAAAAGTTATCTGGCAGATCAACAAATGAGGGCGATAACGTTGAGTGCTTCTGATATCGAATCGGGAACGATGCGCGAAGTCTGCGCCCATGCAATGCCGGACAGAAGCGCGATCACACAGGCTGCGCTGCACGGCGTGTGCGCTCTGCGTGAAGATAACCATCAACGCAAACGTCGTCCGTGTGGTTTTGAGATGCATACCTTGATAGCAGGGTGACGGAGTTCTTTGTAGGGGCGGGGGTCGAGGTTGTGTGGATGGGCGATAACTACTCTGAATAACAATCAAACCCATGAGCATGGGCGTTGATACCGTAGATTTCCAATCAAAGACTCGTGACCGCAAAATGAATTTCTCATGCACGGACGAGCGACAAAAACCGGAGAAACAACATCCAACCATCCCAACAGAAACCCTTAACTAAAACCCCAAACATTACCAATCTCCACAGAGGCATCAACCATGAAGAGAGCAATCATCGAAACCAAAAAAGGCGACATAGTCCTCGAACTGTTCGAAAAAGACGCACCGAACACAGTTACAAATTTTGTAAAGCTCGTCAACAAGGGGTTCTACAACGGACTCAAATTTCACCGGGTCATTCCGAACTTCATGATCCAGGGCGGCTGTCCGAGAGGCGACGGCACAGGCGGACCTGGGTATATGATAAAGTGCGAGATAAACCCGCGAAAGCACACGAAAGGCGCACTATCGATGGCGCATGCCGGAAAGAACACCGGCGGCAGCCAGTTCTTTATCACGCACTCGCCGCAGCCACATCTTGATGGAGTGCATACCGTATTCGGTCAGGTGGTTGAGGGCATGGATGTGGTGAACAAGGTCAAGCAGGGCGATGTTATGGAGCGGGTCAGGGTTGTTGAGGGGTGAGACGTCGTTCGTTCACGCATTCGGTACCGCTCCGTAGATCCGGTCTTAATCAATATTTATTTATGAAATGCCCTCTATCCACGGGAAATCCCTCGGAAGTGTTCCATAAGCTTTATAGACAAGAAGATAAAAAGCAGATCAAGCACAATGTTCAGGCAGCACTTTCCACATCGGAAAGACTGTGAACCAATCTCAGAAGGATAACCAAAACCCGTAGTAATCACAAAAATATGCGGTGACAAGTATGGAATTCGATAAGATACTGCGCACAGATGATTTATCTGAATACTATGTAGATTGGTTAGACGAAGACATTGTTGTAGATTGGATGAAATGTGCGGAATATCTGATTGATAAACATAATTATAATCAAATTGTTGTCGAACACAAAAAACTGGCGGACGGCAGGAACGAAAAATTCAAGGTCGGAATCCAAACAAGAAACGTTGATGTTTCTAAGGTTGCTAATTCACTACAAGACAAAAGAATAGTTGAAGATGCGGGTATTGCAATGGGTCTTCTCATAACTCAGTGGTTAAGACCATTGAAATTTATTCGTGTGCTAAAAACGGGAGATGGGTATGATTACTACTATTTACCCCGTAATAGCAACGAAGAGGAATTGATAGAAATGACGGGAACGGAGATACCTGATGGGGGTACAGAAAGGTTGAGGAGCAAAATAAGAAAATTTAAAGATAAACACCCAGACACGTCAGGCTATATTTCGGTTAGTTGTTTTTACGATAAGGTTCAGATACATTGGGGGCATAGAAATGATTCTTGATACTATGGATGAAACGATGAGGAAATTGATTAGAACGATTTCAAGTAACTTTATACGCGCTCAAAAAGAGGAAAACGGAGATATAACTAATAGGAATCGTTATTTAGAACAAGCTAGCTTCGGTAGCATATATTTAGCCAGACTTTTATCTGAAAGGGGGGCTATTATAGAAAGTTCTAAATACTTACTATCAGCCGCTCATTCTTACGAGAAATCTGGGGCTATTAATCATGCAATTGCTTGTTATGATAAAATAATTGAAATTGGAGAAACGGATTTTTCAAACGATGCACGAGAAGGATTATCTATGCTGAAGCGTTTTAGAATGGATGAAATAGATTTGGGTACAAAAGAAGGCAAAATGGCTGCTCTTGATTCCTTGGTTTGGAAACATCCCGGACTAACAACTGCTCACGCATTACAATATTTTTTAGAAGAGTTTGATCAGGAACTATGCCCAACATCTGTCAGGTTATATGCACGGGAATTAAAAGAAAGAAAGAGAGTAACAATCTGGGGCGGACCGCAAGGAAGACCCTATCATATTTACCCAAATGTGGTAGATTTGGCAACTAGAAAGGGGCATTATGGAAAAGAAACTCTTGTACATGGTTCTGTGGAATCTAGAATCACGGAAGACTTTAGAATAAAATTTGAAAAATGGAACTATAATAAAGAGATGTTCATACTAAACGGAACAATCAATCCAAAGGTTGTCATGGCAATAGACATGGAGGGGTTTGTCAAGAATCTGAAAAGTTTTTCAGAACCCGGGTTTCGTGTAAGTGCGATAGGCATACTTGAAAACTTTCAGGATTTAGCAGGTGATGGATACGAAACTAATTTGAAAGAAAACTTGGATGTAATAGATTCTAACGTTCTTATTGATGGCTATACCGATGCCATCATCTATAATGGAGCGGGTTAGGGGGAAATAATTGACTCAATCCCTGCAAATTCCAAACGGAATACCCATGTACTTGCTGGGTACACTTCTAAATGATTTTGATCCGATCTTTTGTCAAGCTCGTGGCAATTCAATACACTTTATTGGTGCTAGAAATCACTTAGCAGTTCATCTGGAGGTATTTGATCGCGGTGGGGGTTTACTGGATATGACAGACATGAATTGGAACTATGAATATGCTTTTGATAGCGCTGAAGTGAAAGAGCGTATAGCTTGGTTCAGGACAAAAGCAAATTCGAACACAAATAATAGATTGAGTATTGAGCCATACGAGAATGAAATACGTATTTCTAACAGCATTGTCAACACAAAATTACGTTCTTTTGTTGAGCGCCCCTCTATCCCAAAAATTCCAGAGATGGATGGCGGAGTACTGGTTAAAATTACGGATCTGAAAGAAATGGTTGGACAAGTGAGTTCTATTGGGGAAGAAACTGTTAGATTAATATTGTCTGACTCAAAACTTCGAATGAGCGGCTCTACGCACGATCATACAGTTTATACTGTGCACACCGTGCAGCCCCAAAAAAGTAATAAAATAGAACAAGAACGATCTACTCTTTGCTTTAAAGCGATGCTATTAATTAGCTGTCAACTTGCTTCTGAAGTTACCTCCAGTTCAGCCGAGTTAAGATTCTATCCGGGCGGAGCGTCCCAAATATATGCCACCGGAAGTAATGTTTCAGTGCGTTGTCTTTTAACGGCAGTGAAACAATAGCCAGTTCACGCCCATTAAAGGATCAAGCATGGTAACACCATGAAGCAGGTCCGGGTGGTTGAGGATTGGGGGCGAGTCTGGGACAAACGTGGACACGTGTTTAACTCAACGCCCACTATAAAAGGATGATAAAGTTGGATAACAAAAGACGCGGCACAAAGACAAGTTCTTTCGGAACTCCCGGCAGGATAAGCCACGATTCCACAGCATTCTACACAAGCAAGCTGTACGAAGACATTTCAGGCGAAAAGAAAGTAGAATACACAGAAAACCCGGTCCCACCCGTATCTTTGAACAAAATCCTACAAAAATCATCCGAATCGATGGATGAACTGCCCGACAGCAGCATTCACCTGATGGTAACCTCGCCGCCGTACAATGTCGGAAAGGATTACGATGAAGACCTGACCCTTGAAAGCTACAGGAATTTCCTGAAGCGAGTGTGGCAGGAAGTCCGCAGAGTCCTTGTTCCCGGCGGGCGGGCGTGCATCAACGTCGCAAACCTCGGCAGGAAGCCATACATCCCGCTTCACGCCTTCATCGTCGAAGACATGATCGAACTTGGATTTCTGATGAGAGGCGAGGTTATATGGGATAAAGCGTCAAGTGCAAGCCCGTCCACCGCATGGGGAAGCTGGCAGTCCGCCGCAAACCCGACGCTTCGGGACGTGCACGAATACATCCTGATATTCTCCAAAGACACGTTTGGCAGGAAAAATCCCGATAAAAGAGAGAATACGATCTCAAAGGAGGAATTTCTCGAGCTTACAAAGAGCGTCTGGCGATTTCCGGCAGAACGCGCAAAGAAGATCGGGCATCCTGCGCCGTTTCCGGTGGAACTGCCATATCGGACGATCCAGCTCTACACGTTCGAGGGAGAGATCGTTCTGGATCCGTTCATGGGTAGCGGGCAGACCGGGATTGCGGCGATGAAGGCGAACCGCCGCTATGTCGGGTACGAGATCGATCGGGAGTATGTGAGGTTGGCAGAAAAGCGGATTCAGGAGTTCAGGTTGGAATCCCGGTCTCCAACACTCTCCGATTTTGCGGAGAAATGATACTCCGCGGTGCTTCGCAAACCTCGCAGCCAGTTCTCCACCAGTTATATCAGATCGCAGCCCCATAATCTTGATCGAATCAACCATGAAGATACACCTGACAGCCGGAACCTGCGAGATACCAGACGTAGGCGTTTTCCTCCGCACGATAGGCAGCATCGCATCAAAATACGGCATCACCGTTCAGGCGATCGACGCCGACAGGATAGCTGGCAGGGAGCACGTCCTCGCCGCAGCAGAAAAAGCGACCCGGGCGATGGAGCGTTCCTGCAACATCTCTGGCGACCCGGGCATGGAAATACTGCTGTATGCATCCGGAAACCGCCAGATCAAGAAAGCATTGTCGATGGGCGTCAGGAATGGCAGGAATAACGTAATCCTCGTCGCTGTCGGAGAGGATATCCCGGATGCGGCGGCACGCGAGCTTGGAAAACTCGTGGATGAGGCGGATGTGACCGGATACAGGCGCGAAAAACGGGATGCAATCGTCTCCTTCTTCGGCATCACCGAAAGCGAGATTGCGGCGGTGGGCGAGGCGAAGATCCCAAAACTCGTGCTCGAGCGGGTGGCGCTTGTGGATGTGCTGAAATGATCAACCAAGCGGCGAACAGAGAGTTTCTCAAGCTTTGTACACCATCTCATCAATAAATAAAAATCGCGCTTTCAATCACTCAAGTAAGAAGGTATCAAAAATCACCACCAGACACCCATGCACCAGATGCGACAACCCCGCAGTCATATTCCAGCCATACTCAGGCATGCACCTCTGCGAGAAACATCTGATCGATGATGTTACGCGGAAAGCCAAGCGAGACCTCAGAAAGTACAACCTCAAGCCAGGCACAATCGCTGTCGCATTGAGCGGCGGAAAGGACAGCTCCGCGCTCCTGTATCTCCTGCACACCATCCTCGCGCCGAACCGAAAGATCAAGATCCTCGCGATCACGGTTGACGAAGGCATCAGCGGCTATCGCGCGAAGACGATCGAAAACGCAAGCAACCTTGCATCCAGCCTCGGAATCGAGCACACCATCGTCTCGTTCGAGGACGCATTTGGAAGAACGCTCGATGACCTCTTAGAAACAACCGCCCACCCGCCCTGCTCCCTCTGCGGTGCGCTGCGCAAGAACCTGCTCAACAGGACGGCAAAGAAACTCGGCGCCAGTTATCTTGCGATCGGGCACAACCTCGATGATGAGGCGCAGACGATCATTATCAATCACCTGCGCGGTGACATCCGGCGGCTGGTCAGGCTCTCGCACGCGAGGGTGCAGCCCGGACTCGTGCCGCGCATCAAGCCGCTCCGGCGCGTTCCGGAAAACGAGGTCGCAGCGTACGCGGGCGCGGTCGGACTCCCGATCTGCCCGAAAGCGTGCCCGTACGTGGGTGAGGCATACCGGCTCGGGGTGCGGGTCTTCTTAAGTGAGTTTGAGGAGAAGCATCCCGGAACCAGACACGGGATCGTGCGCGGGTTTGACAGGATGGTCGGTGCGCTCCTGAATACATACCCCAGAGCGGCTCTTGTGCCGTGCAGAATCTGTGGCGAGCCATGCACGGACGGAGTGTGTCAGGCATGTAAATTGCTCGGCAGGACTGGCTAACATCGATAACTTTTAAATAACATAACTCCAATGAAAAGATCATAAAGGTGATAACCTTTGATTATGATAGGCTAAAGGAGGCTAAATATGGTAGAACATATGGCAGAGTATTACAGTGGTTTGTCTGTTGACAATACCCTGACCTTCGGAGTTGCGCTTGTTATGGGATTTATAGCAGTCATCGCCTGTTTTGGCGGTATCCTCTTTCAAATGAAGAAATGGGGCTATGGATCGGCAGGCTATGGAAAAGAGGGTCAGAAAGGCAGCATCGGCGGTTTCCTGAAACTGCTCCTCTCCCAGATCTTCGACAAGAAACATGAGCAGGGCGTGCTCACGACTCTTGTGATGGACATCCTGATCCAGCGGCGCATCCTGAAGCGAAGCGTCCTCAGATGGGTCATGCATATAACGATCTTCTGGGGCTGGATCATGCTCTTCGTCTTCTCGATGGGAATCTTCGTGGTGGAACTCTTAAGCAAGGCAGGCATATATCATGCTGAGGTACATCCACTCGTCGAGAACTTTCCGTTGATCGTGACGTTGAACTCGGTATTCGGATATGTATTGTTCATTGGTGTGCTGATTGCAATCGCAAGACGGCTCTTCATAAAAGAGGTTCGAGAGGGTACCACGTTCTACGATTTGTTCCTGATCTGGGGACTGTTCGTAATCGTGATAACGGGCTTCATCTCAGAGGGCATCAGGTATGCCGGCACCGAATATGCCACCGCGCTCACCGATCTCTGGAGTCTTGGAATCAGCAATACAGCAGCGCCACCAGCCGCGCTCTTCCACGTGGTGATCTCGCTGCTCTTCTGTGTTGCGATGATACCGTTCACGAAGTACATCCACATCATCGCAACCCCGCTCTCGATACTTGCCCACGGAGGTGGTGAATAATGGCACGAAGAGAACCGTCTCTTACGACCGAGCGATTCACGACATCGCAGCTCCTCGAGATCGACGCGTGTACCAGGTGCGGCGAGTGTCTGAATTGGTGTCCTGTGCTCGAGGAGATCGAGGAGGAGACCTTCACTCCGGAAGGCAGAGAGGGCATGACCGACAAGCAGAAGATGGACTTTTCGCCGAAGAACAAACTCACCGGCATGCGCGAGATGCTCAACAAGGGTTATGGTCTGCGCGCAAAGCTCTTTGGTCCGAGACAGATTCCTGAGGATGATGTCCTGAAGCTAAAGGACGAGATCTATCACTGCACGACGTGTGGTATCTGTTCCACGGTCTGCGAGGCATCCATCAATACCGTTGAGATCTGGGAATCGTTCCGCAGAAACGCTGTGATGCACAAACGCGGACCGTATGGCAAGCAGACCGGTTTCGTGGATCTTCTTGCGTCCCACAACGTCTTTGCTGCTGATCAGGAGGATCGGCTCTGCTGGGTTCCCGAGGATATCGAGATCAAGGACAAGGCTGATGTTGCATACTTCACTGGCTGTACAGCAGCATTTCGGATGCAGCGGGTCGGTGTTGCAACGACAAGGGTTCTGCAGGCATTAGACATCCCGTTCACGATGCTCGGACCTGAGGAATGGTGCTGTGTCTCAGTTCTCATAAGGACCGGGCAGCTTGAGCTTGCAGAGGAGTTCGTGAACCACAACGTGAATGCGATGATCGACAAGGGTGTCAAGACCGTGATCTACGCGTGCGCTGGATGCCACCGGACCAGCAGGATCGATTGGCCCAAGTTCTATGAGGGCGGAGATCTCCCGTTCGAGATTCTTGCAATCAGTGAGTACATGGACAGATTGCTGGATGACGGCACGCTCAGTGAGAGCGACTTCGACTGGAAGAACCCGCTGAAGAAGCGAGTAACATTCCACGATTCCTGCCACACAGGAAGGCATTGCGGAGTTTATGATGCGCCAAGAAGGATCTACGATATGGTTCCTGGCGCGGAATTCGTCGAGATGGCAAGAACGCGGGAACTGCAGCGGTGCTGCGGCGCGGGCGGTGGAATCAAGGCAGGCGTCTCTGATCTTGCGCTTAAGATGGCGCAGAAGAGAGTTCAGGATGCTGAACTCGTGAATGCTGATATCATAACATGTACCTGTCCGTTCTGCAGGCGGAACATCATGGACGGCATCAACGCGATGGACACGAATATCATCTTCAAGGATCAGCAGGAGATTCTTGCGGAAGCGATGGGACTCGATCTCACGCTGCCTGATAACCCGTACATAGACAAGCAGATGTAGACGCAATGGTTGATTTATTCAACCATTTCTATTTTTATTTTTGTTGAGAAATAGACTTAAATGTTATGAAATAGTCTATAACAACGAGGTGTCGCCTATGGTAAAGTTTCAATTCCTATTACCGGTTGACGGTTCTGATTATTCCGAAGTAGCCATTAAGCACGCCATACGGATGGCGGAGATGTACAACGCAGAGATTTCGCCGATCTACGTGGTGGATAACAGGGTATACAGGGACGAGGAAAGTGTCAAGGAGCAGACAGCGATCGGACAGTCGCTGGTGGACGCTGCGCGGGATCAATGCAAGGACCACGGAATCGGGGTTCTCGAGGCAAAAGTCCTGACCGGATCGCCATACAACGAGATTGTGAGAGAGCAGAGAGATATCGATGCCAGTCTGATCATTCTTGGCGCGTGCGGTGCGGATCACGCAAAAGGCGAAACGGTCGGCAGCACCGCAGAGCGAGTGCTTCGCGGTGCGCGATGTCACATACTGCTGGTTCGTGACAAGCTCGAAAACGACGACTTTTATAAGAACGTCCTGATCCCATCGGACGGTTCGATTGATGCCGAATATGCTGCGACATTCGCTACGAGTATCGCACACCGGTACCATGCCAATCCAACGGTCTGTTCGATAATACCCATAGGCAGCAAGAAGGCTATGGCAGAGGCGGAGCAGATCACCGGTGATGTGGTATCGCTTGGTAAGGCAAAAGGAGTCGAAACAGATTCACTGATATGGGAAGGAAAACCTGCGGTCGAGATATTAAAGGTGATCGAGACAAGGAAGATCGATCTTGCTGTGATCGGATACACCGGGAAAGGGAAGGTCTCCAGATGGATACTCGGAAGCGTATCTGAGAGGGTTGCGCGAACCGCGCCGTGTTCGGTATTCGTGGTGAAGAGCATCCGTGCTGAGCGAGTATACAGTGTATCGAGATGAGGAGGTAAATACAAATGGCAAAATTCCAATACCTGGTGCCGGTCGATGGTTCAGCCCAGTCAGATGCTGCGGTCACACACGCCGTGCGGTTCACTGATATCTACGGCGCGGAACTGACCGCCATCCACGTAGTGGACTCAAACATATACAAGGAACCCGAGATCGTTGAACAGATGCAAGCAGCCGGAGAATCCTACCTCGACAGGGTAAGGGATATGGCAGCAGAACGCGGAGTGACCGTGAAGTCGGCAAAGGTGCTGGTCGGATACCCATTTGACGCGATCCTTTACGAGGCACGCGAGATCGATGTTAGCGTGATCTTCATGGGCGCGACCGGAGCTGATCACTCCAAACGCATAGGGAAGATCGCAAGCCGCGTGCTCCGGGGCGCTGATTGTCATCTCATGCTGGTGCGCGGCGGTCCGACGACTGGCGACTACAAGAACATACTGATCCCGACCGACGGCTCAAAGGATGCTGAATATGCAGCGCAGTCAGGCGTGAGCACGGCAAGACGGGTCGGCGCAAAGGTCTCTGCATGTAACATCGTCGATCTCGGTCACATCACTGACACACGCGTGGTAACGGCTGGCGGCGTTGGCGCTGGCAGACATTACGGCGATGTGATAAAACTTCCGGAATCTGCCGTGAAGAAGATGCGCCAGCGTCTGCTTGACGATTCGGCAAGGATCGCTGACCGGGTCAAAAGAATCGCGGAATCAAAAGGTGTCGATGCTGAGATCATCGTGCGCGATGGCAAGCCCGCACCTGAAATCCTGAAGATCATACGGGAGAAGGGGGTCGATCTGGTAGTGATGGGGTACTCAGGAAAGAGCATAGTTTCAAAGTTATTGATCGGAAGCGTTTCTGAGAAGGTCGCATCCACCGCTCCATGCTCAGTCATCATTGTTCGTGGTGCCAGAATGGAACGTGTGGTTCCTGTGCATGAATAAGCCCCCGGACCAGACCAGGGGGCTTCCGGAAATGGGGGTTAATAATTTATTATGGAACCAGACGGCGTTTCAAAACTCATCGAACACAGATGGACAATTGCAGTCGTAGCTGGAGTCGTAGTTCTTATTTTAGCGATCATCTACATCGCACTGCCGCTCCTCGACGGCATCGTTCTTGGCGTGGTCCTTGCTTATGTTGGGAGACCGATCAACAATAAATTATTAAGATACACGAAATTGGCGCCGTTTGCAACAACATGCTTCATCATCACGCCGATCATACTCATACTCGGCATCGGGGCGATTGAAATCGTAAATCAATGTATCTGGGCGATTGGGCACCATCAGGAGATCACGGAATCGCTCACGTCCACGATCGCGAGCCTGGACATCCCCGAATTCATATATACGGATGTTTCGATAACGGTGGAGAACCTTGCGTCCACCGCCATCGGCATCGCAGGGCAGATTCCGGCGTTTGATTATGCAAAAAGCATCACGATTCTTGTCATCAATTTCATAATCTCGATATTTGTCTGCTTCTTCCTTGTGAAGGACGGCGCCAGATTGACAGGACTCGTCAAGAACCTGCTTCCGAGATCCGGTCTTCAGATCATTGATGCATTCTCAGAACATGCCGACAGGATACTGGCTGGAATAATCATCGGTAATCTGTATGTCGCGATCATTGCCAGCGTGACATCGCTCTTCGTATTCTACTCCTTCGGGGTCAGCCACATCACTGCGATGGCGTCACTCGTCTTTCTCGCCTCGCTGGTTCCGATATTCGCGGGATGGATGATTCTTGCCCCGATTGCAATCAGCAGATATTTCGAGTACGGGCTTGAGAACGCGATTCTATTCTACGTCGTAGCCTCGATCATCATCTACGGTCCGACCGAGGTCATTCTCCGCCCCTACATCGTCGGCATAAGGTCGTACACTCACCCGCTCTTGATGATGGTGATGTTCATCGGCGGAGCACTCGTCGCGGGCATCGCGGGCTTCTTCCTTGCACCGATGGCGATGGGCATCTTGATCGCCGTGTACCGGACGTACGATGATCTGATGGAAGGACGAATCGAGGTGGCGATACCCAATCTGCGGGATGAGCAGTGTTAGCCAAGGGGGTGCCGCCTGGGTTTATTGGTCCGATGCGAAGCAACCTGATTTTTTTCGTGAAAACGTCCCGGGGATTTTTCGGACGGTAAAATCCATCAAATCCACTGAAAAGTTCGCAACACCAACAGATTTGATAGAACCTCTTCCCATACAATTATATACTTTCAAGTAAACTACTTCATAGTATATGAATTTCATAGGTCGAAAGAACGAATTGGAGAGCCTCTCAGAACGGTTTGAAAGCAATAGAGCCGAATTCCTGATCATCTATGGCAGACGAAGGATCGGAAAGACCGAACTTATAAAAAAACTCATCTCCAAACAACACCCTGGTATCATCTTGATCGGCAGACAAGAATCCAGGAAGCTTCAGCTTGACCGCTATTCAAGAATACTTGCCGAGCATTTCAACGACGAACTGTTGAAAAAACAGGGTTTTGCGGACTGGGACGCATTTTTCGAATATATCTACCAGCAGGCTAAAGAGCAGCGATTTATTCTGGCGTTAGATGAGTTTCCGTATCTTGTAAAAGATGAAAAAGCCCTGCCTTCGATATTACAGGATTACTGGGACAGCAAGCTTAAGGACAGCGGAATATACCTGATCCTATCAGGTTCCAGCATCTCCATGATGGAAAAACTCATGTCCTACCGCGCCCCGCTCTATGGACGGCGCACAGGTCAGATAAAACTTGGTCCACTCCCGTTTAAAGACGTAGCAGGATACCTGGGAAATGTAAAACGTGCAGTGGAGATGTATAGTGTCTTTGGCGGCACTCCGGCATACATCACACAAACTGACCCTGCGCACGATATATATTGGAATATTGATAAGAATATATTGAGGTTTGATTCATTCATCTACAGGGATATCAAGTTCATACTGCTTGAAGAACTTGAAGAGCCACGGTATTATTTCTCAGTACTCGAATCAATCGCTAGTGGCAGCACAACTCTTGGCAAGATCACAAATTATACGGGACTTGACCGCAGCCTCGTTGGGAAATACCTGAGTGTGTTAATCGATCTTGGAATAATAAAAAGGGAAATTC
The DNA here is from genome assembly GCA_030605805.1 of Methanosarcinales archaeon. Taxonomy (GTDB): domain Archaea; phylum Halobacteriota; class Methanosarcinia; order Methanosarcinales; family Methanogasteraceae; genus Methanogaster_D. Next base: position 12,424 of record JAUWHQ010000152.1, read on the forward strand.
CTGTAACAGAGTCCCTTAAGTCTAAGAAAGGACTGTACTTCATTAAGGACAATGCATTTGCTTTCTGGTTCAGGTTCATTTTCCCAAGCGAGGACCTGATCGACCTCGGGCATGAGGAGGTTGTCTTGCGCCGTGTTAAAAGCGGGTTCAATACATATCTTGGCAGGGCATTTGAAGATATTGCAAAAGAATTCTTGTGGGATTTGAACCTGTTGGAGGGTGTGCCATTCCCATTCTCAAAACTCGGATCATGGTGGTACAAAGAGAGGGAAATCGATATCGTAGCTATGGATGATGAATCGGGCATCTTCTTTTGCGAAGTGAAATGGAAAGACATGAGTGAGGCAGACGCATCGGGTTTAATTAGGCAATTAAAAGAAAAGTCCGGACATGTCCGCTGGCGCGATGAAGACCGGAATGAACATTATGGGATTATAGCCAGAACAATAAGTGGGAAAAAAAAGTTAATCGATGCCGGCTACTTTGTTTTTGATTTGAAGGATTATGAGAAGTGGATAGTTGGATAACTGGAGATGACGTTTCTCGTTCGGATAAACCGGAAAGGTATGTTGACAAGGCAGAAATAAATGAATTATAGGTCAGTGTAGGCGAAGCAAGGAGAACAAACTAATGCAATGTATCAGGAGCAATAAAAATATGTTATTTCGATGCCCCAACTTTTAAAAAAACAAGATTCCCCGAATTTCTCCGGGGATTTAGATTAACTCTAATTAAACGCTCTCACTCGAACCCATACCTGACAACAAGCTCTTCCTGCTCGCTTGGAGATGCGGGCTGGGAGACCAGCACGTAATCCGCCTTGTCTGTCAGATAATCCAGAGCCAGTTTGAACCGATCAGGATCGAAGGTGTTCATGTTGTCATCGATGACAAAGAACGGGAATTTTGGGATATAATTCTCCTTCGCAGAAATCTGGAAGACGAGACCGAGTGTCAGCTGCTCTGCCTTGCTCAGACTGGATAGCGACTGTTTCTTTCCGCTCTCATGCTCCACGATCACATCGAGCGAAGACGGTCTGCCCCGTGTAGTCGCCTCCTCGATCTTGATGTCGCGGAAGGTTGTGAATCCCATGTCATGGTAGATGTCGTTGATCTTATCATTGAACAGCTTCACCGCGCCGCGCACCTCGTGATCATACTGTCCCTCCAGTTCCTCAATTTCTGCCCGCAACTGCTCGAGTCCCTTGTTCTTCTTCCTTGCATACTCCTCAAGGGTCTCTCCAATCCTGTAATCCGGGATTTCGGACGTGAGCCGGTCGATCTGTTTCTGGTTGTTCCTGATCTCGTTTTCAAATCCGCCCACCTTCTTTCGCATCTCATTGAGGCGGTCTCTGCTCTCAGTGCGTGCAGTCTTTGTCGCATCCTTGTATTCGCGCTCAAGGCTCTCCAGTTCGGATTCCTTCTCTGCAATCTCTCTCTCGATTGCGTCCAGCGTGTCCTTGCGCTCGTCCCAGTCCTTGCGATACTCTTCTGCATCGTGTTTTGCACCGTCCAGTGCCCGCCGCTTCGCCTTGAGCCCATCGACCTGGTCCTGAAGTTCCTTCCTATCCGCCTTGATCATCTTTATCTGCTCATCCTCTCCGCGCATATCCTTGGACAGGTCTGTGGCACACTCTCGCAGCTCCTTTCTTCTCTGGTCCAGTGTATCACGATCGGCGCCACCACTGCACACAGGGCACTCGCGTGGTTCTCCGAGCAGATTGTATGCTCTGTCAAGAGATGGGATCTCTGATGCTTCATCCGGAATGACGCGCTCAGTCTCGCCAAACATCTTATATGCCTCATTGATCACCCCGAGCAGGCTATCGACCAGATCCTTCCCTTTCTTCAGGCTCTTTTTCCTGCGCTCGTATTTGGATATATTCCCTTTAAACTCCTCTATACTCTTTTCAGGCGATTCGTACGTCCGTTCGAACTCAGCGATCTCTTCATCGATCCGTTCACGCAGCGCATGTGCCTTTTCATACTCATCCTGGTACCGCTTGACCTCGCCCTCGCGCACCCTGAGCCGCTCATGAAGCCCCGTGATCTCCCGCTTCTTGGTGGCGAGATCCTTGCTGACATCAGTAATATCCATCGTGCCGGACTCCTTGGCAATCTCATCCTCGAGTTCCTGCACCTCGTCCTGCAATTTCTGGATATCGCCCTGCATTGTCTTGATCTCAGCCTCAAGCTTCTGGGCGTTGGTGAGATTTTCGATATACTCATCGAGCTTCTGCTTTGCGTCTTCCAGTTGAGCCTCCTTTCTGCGGAGATCGGATTCAACGATCTCGGCTCCGCTGACGCTTTTGACGAACCGGAGCACATCGAACATGTTCTGCTCGATCTCCAGAACCACCCTGCTCTTCGGCGTGAAGAACGCGATCTTCTCTGCGTTGCGCCACTGGCTGTTCTCATCAAAGAACGTGCGATCGTCTGCCGGAGTTGCCTGCACTATGTTGTTTGTACGCCGTAGATTGCGCACAAACTCGTCATCAAGCTTGATGCTGCCCGTATCGTTGTCGTCGTTCAAGCTGTCTCGAAATACAGTCTCATCATCGCTGGCAAGGCACTGTATTCCCCGCAGCAAACTTGATTTTCCCTTGGCGTTCGGTGCAGTGATGCGATTGATCCCTTTCTTGATCTCGAACGTGTGAACACCTGTAAATCCACCTATGTTTTGCAGTTCCAGTTCCATCATATCACCATTAGCGATTATTTCTCATAAAGGTCGCGTTCAGCCCGTTTTATATGCTCCCCAAAACTCTTCTTTCGCATCCGTTCGGTCAGCAGCACGCCCGGTTTCTTCTCCAGCTCGAAGATCGTGTCGATTCGGTGCAGAAGCCCGTGCGAAAGTGGTATTTTCTCGCCTTCTTTTGTGTATATCACTGCTCCGATATCGGAATGCACTATATCTGTGTATTCGGCAAGAAACATCTCCACTTCCGCCCTTTTACCAGACAGTCCCGATGAGAAGAACCCTTTGCATTTATCCTTCTCAAATTCGTAGGTATATTTGCGATAGTCATCCCATTTCATCTTTGATCGCTTTATGATCGAGTCCCACTGCTTGTCAGTCAGTTCGTCCGGTTTTTCTGAGAGATCACCCGATCCGATCCCGGGACCGTGCAGTGCATCCAGCACCCGTCTCAGAAACGTATACCCGATCACGTTCCTGATCTTTTCATTGAATTCCATCTCGCCGAGGCGACTGGCGTCTTCGTGGATGGAGGTGCCATCGACCACGTCAGTGAGCAGAATAAAGGCAAGCGTACTCTGGTAGCCGGTATAATCCTCGATGGTGGTACTTGTTATGTCAGAAGATTGTTTTCCGTTCATGTAGGTCACCAATAGGGCACTATTTCTTTGCCGTTGCATATATTTCAACCTTTCGGAATGGCTTGGGGCGGGGGGGCGGTCTGCTCGTGGTTTTCGGTGTCAGGGAAAAGAGTGCGAGTGAAAACCGGGTGACTGGGTGGTGCGGGTATCGGTGTTATTCGCGTGTGTTCACCCCTCCTTCCTTCGTGCGATCTCCCGCACCCTTCTGGCAAGCACCTCAATTAGGAATAGTGCAAGTGCTGCAAGGACGAACGATGTTTTCTGGCTCACAGGCTCGTACGTGGTTCTGACCGACCTCCGCTTCACGTCAGAGAGCAGCATCTCAGTCTCGCTCTCGTTATACACCCTTCCGCCGTGCAACTGGATGACCTTCTCCGCATCAGGGTTCATCCCAATATTCAGATACTCGACCGGATAGTTCACCGCGATCCCGTAGTCAGATAGGTAATAAACACCCTCCGCATCCAGATCGATGCTCGTTTTGTACGTATTTTCGGCAATCCTCGAGATATCGAGCGCATCGCCGCCGAACACCATGTTTGGTATGGTATCTGACATGATGGTGATCTCGCAGACGTCGCCTAAGAATACATCGTCTGCCTCGATGACCACGCCCTCCTCTGATCTCGGATCGCCGATCGCCCAGTTGACCACCGACGAGATCAGTTGCGAGTTGTTACCAGTGTAAAGCGCAGAACTCCACTCGTTTCCATTGTCAGTGCTCCACGAAACAACCCGCCCGAGCCCATATCGCCACGCGCAGACGATCGGCTTTCCATCACCCGTAACAACAAGCCTCTTTGCGCCAAGTTTTGACGTGACATCATTGTAGCCGGTGATCGTGGCTGAGAGGTCGAGGTGCTCGGTTATGAAATGGTTCTTTGTGAATACCGAGACTGTGTATGTGCCTGGCTCTTCCGGTGGCGGCGTTGGCGTGGGTTCTGCGTCTGCGTCTGGCTGGGCGGTTGAGATTGCGACCGATCTCGGATGTGTGGTCTGCTGATACGTGCCGTCCACACCACGCGCGAGATCCTCGAACTTGGTCACCAGATCGGTTGGCGAACTCATCACATGGATGAAATGCATCCTCATGTCTGCGTTATTCATCCTGGCAGCAACAGAGAGCGAACTCTCATAGATGCCCTCATCGATGTTGCCGTCCGATATGATGATCACGTCCTTTGCGCCGGCTGAATTGGCAAGCATCTCCTCTGCCATCGCCAGCCCCTGATCCAGCGTGGTTGTGATCTCTCCTTTCGGCTCTATCGTTATTATCGTCTCTTTAAGCGACTCTCTTGCGGCGTCGTTGCCGAGATATGTCAGACCTGCCACCTCGTACGCCTTTCCTCCGAAAGCGACCATGCCCACGCGGTCATCCCTGAAGTCCTTGTCATCGAGGATGTCGATCACCAGTGCTTTCTCGTAATCAAGGAACGTGACCCCTGTGCCAACGACGATCTCTGAAAACGTGCTCGCAGAGATGTCCATAACAATCACGACATCGTTCCTGCCGTAGTACTCGCTCGGATACGACTTGACCGGAAGCATCTTCTCGAAATCAGAGTCCAGATAGCCGCCCCGGTTGTATGACTTGTCCCCGCCGACAACGACCAGCCCGCGACCATCGCTCACAAAATCCCGTAGCGCGTCAAGATCATCCGGCGGCATCGACTCAATGTACCGGTTATCAAGGATGACGGCTTTGTACGTATCCGAGAACCCGGCAGATCCGGAGCTGCTCACGGTGACATCGTAGAGGTCAGAGACGACCTCCCGTAGATTCGACTCTTCATCCGTGATCAGCAGGATCGAGGGCTTCGGAACGACGTACACTGACTTATCAAAGGCGTTGTTCGACTGGAAATGGTCATCCCCCTCAGGCGCGATGCTCGCAGATATGATATGGGTGCCGAGTGTGGAAAACGCATGAGAGATCGGGAGCACCTTTGTCCGGTCAAACTGCTCGATCCTGCTGCGGTATATGACCTCGTCATCCACCTCGACCGCCAGTTCGTACGCGGCACGTGTTCCCGCCTGCTGCACCACGATCCTGAATGTGTTCTTGTTTCCGATGATCACGTTCTTGCTTCCGATGATCTCGACGCTCACATCGTTGTGATCAGGTGACTGGTCGATCAGATAGACGGTCGTATTGGTCTTGGAGACGACTGAGACCGCATCTGCAAGTCCGGCTCCGTAGTTGCTGTTCCCATCGCTCACAAGGATGATGTGGTCGTTCCCCCGGGCATACTGCATGATCTTATCTCCGATAGGCGTTTGATCACCTGAAAAGGCTTTTATCTGCGCTGACGGGTTGCGGTCGTGTATGAAGCCGTATACCCGGTCTGCAACTGTCGCATTGAAGATCTCCATGCTCGCGGACCGGTCATCGATGATGGTGATGGTCGGCTCAGTATCGGTTATCTTGTGTGTGGTCAGGGTGTACGGGGATGCGAGCGCGATGATGATTAAGGCTGCAACAACCATCCTGCTCAGGACAAGTACTTTTTTCGTGCTTTTTTTGAGATAATACGCGCCGATAAGAAGAATCGGGACGATCGCATAGAGGATATCACGATCTACGAACATCATGCCGGTTATATCGGTTATATCCGGGATGTTCATGATATTCAGGATATTCATGGCACTTATGATCTCCGCCATCACAGTTCACCCCTGTGGCGCAGGTAATACAACTCGGTAAATATCAGCATGAGCGCAAGTGCCAGCAAAATCCAGTCGTAGTCCTTTTTTACGTCGGTCTTTGTCGTCCCCACGTCCTTCTGGGCTGCCGGAGTCTCGCTCACTGCGCTACCGCCGTCCACAAGGTTCGATTCCTTCGCATTGTACAAATTAACCGCGATCGCGCGGTCAGGGAGCCGGTATATGCCGTTTTGGTCGAGCAGCAGGTTATCGGTCTTGATCGACCGCCCGTCAGGCGTCAAAATCCTTGTATTGGAATCAAACCGCACGGTCGATCCGGTCTGCATGTTGCATTCCTCGATACTGCTTGCCCCGCACAGGTAATCGACCAGGTTCAACCAGAAGATCGGGTATTCGGGTTTGGTATGAAAGTCACTCCATGCACCGTCCCCCATTATGTCAGGAATTCCTAAATAAACGACTTTTCCGGCTCCGATTCTCCAGTACGAGATGATCGGTACGCCCGCATCAGATGTTACCCACGTCACCGAGCCGCTTTTTGCATCCCCGATCAGATGGTGCCCGATCGCGATATCAGTGGCATCGATATCACGCATCACAATTCCTCGCGCCTCTTCAAGTGTGGTCTCATTTGCATGTGACACCAGAACCACCGGAAGCAGCCTCCCGGTATCGGCGCCTGACAGAAGCAGGCTTTCCTGCGCCATCACCACAACGCCGCCACCTGATGCCGCATAATCGGCAAGGTTTTCGTATAACCCGACGCCCGGGCTCTCGTTGCAAAGCCCGACCACCGCCAGATCGTAGTTATGTATATTGATATTGCGCACCTCGCCGGGCGCCTGGAACAGAACATCGACAGATGGCAGCAGTTTCAGCGCTGTTGCTGACGGGGAATTTTCATAGTCGGATATATATAGCACGCTTCGGGTCTGCCGGAACGGCACGATGATATGCGCATGATTGTCAACCATCAGATCATCATCCGGATGAAGCGTTATCTCGGTTGTTCCGGCACAAACGTCCGTTAACGAGAAGTATTCGCTGTCGTGTGCCCCGATCTTCAGATCGTACGTGTCTCCAGACTGCTTGCCGCTGTACCGGACGTCAACTGCCACGTTCGCATCGGAACTCATGTAGTTCTTTATAATGCAGGTGTACTGATATTTATCATCCGCGGGCGACAACCATCCGCCTGTTATGGCGATCTTATTTTCCCCATCCGAGACACTCATGAACGACACACCGATTCCATCCCCTTCTGCGAGTTTTTTTGCGATGTACGGGTCCTCGCCATCCCAGTTCGTGAAATCGGATATAACGATGATCCTACCGCCCCCGTCAGTCAGCAGTGTGCTGCCAAGCGTGATCGCCTGATACAGGTCCGTCGTCGTTGCCGTCTTCGGGATGTTGTCAAGCACGTTTCTTGCCGCTTCCACGTCTCCGCCGCGCAGAGCAAGTACAGGAACGTTCTCTGCGAGTATGATGCTGTTCTGCGCAGTGAGATGATTTTCTGCGATCCGGGTAGCCTCACCAAACTTGTTTCCTGATTGCATGCTTGCAGAGCCATCCAGAATGATTACAGTATGCTCTCCGCTGACCTCCCTGCGTTCGATGACGTAAGGCGCGGCTATCGCAATAATCAGGAATAGCAGGACGAGTAACTGGATTAAAAAAAGAGGATCTTTGATGAGCTTGCTGAATACCCTTGCATATTTCTTTTTCTGCTGCGTTATCTGCATGATAAACATGACCGACGGGACCAGCACATCCTTTGCCTTCGGTCTGAGCAGATACACGATGATGAGCGGGATTACGCTTAAGAAAAACGCCCACATTGCCAGATTGGGATTTGCAAATAGCATCCTGATTACCGCTCCACTAGTTATAGATTTGTTACAACATATTTACGATTACCGATTATGCGTGAGTGCGTGTTGAGCGGTTTCGAGTGCACCCCCCAGTATTTTGGCACTACAAACGCTATATAATGCATGGTTTTGGTATCCGTAAGCCATTCTGCACCTGATCGGGGGAGTGTGGTATCAACCGATTTCCAGCTTCCTGTTGGGAAGGGTAGGTGTTAGTGTCCCCCCGTGTTCAGTCAGTCTCTTCTTTAACAGCTTCATCCAGAATATTTTTTAGCTTTTTTAACGCTGCCGGAGCAAGAATTATCATCGCCTCTGAAACATAGGTCCAATTTTCATCGTCTCCACCTTTCAATTTCTCGTTAAACAATTCTATTCTGAAATCGTGTTCTGTCCACTCACCAGAAACATTTGTAGCATATATCTTGCGGAAAGTTACTGGTCTTTGAACAATTTTCGGTTCGTCTCCATTTTCAACCATTATAGTCACCTCGCAACAGTAAATCCATACCCTTTCCGAAACGGCGTACTATCGCAATATGAATCTGGCATCATATAGTGTGCATATCCCCCTTGACCGGATGTTATTCCAATTTCTCTGGCATGCCGTATTTTTGGGCCCAATGGTGAATATACTTTGTGGGTGGAAACAACATAACCGGGAATCAATATCTTGAGACAATCATCCGATAGCTTCATAAGCTCAGTAAAAGATGGCACGCTTATGTTTAACGGTCTGGTCAATTTACTTCTCACTTTGTTCTCCATATTTTGAAGCGCAACGGCTTTGATGTGATTAAGTGTTCTTCTCTCTATTTCACACACTTCAACGACTTCCTCTGATGTAGGAATGTATGTATAATCGTCTACTAATTCAAAAACCTCTTCTACAGACATATTTAGCATATCAGCCGCCTCTCCTACATCTATTTTGTCAGCGCATAGCAAATCCAATGTTTTTCCAATGTTTTTATCCATACATATCCACCTTTGTTTGCGAACCATCGAGTTTTTCTTTTAGGCTATCCAAGAGTGGGTCTTTATACAACTGAAACCGCTCTCTCACAGCTTTTAAATCCCATTCGCGACCGGGATTTGTGATGGCGTCGAATAGGTTACTCATTTCCACATACTTGAAGTAATTCAAAACGACTTTCAGATATTCATCAAATTTGATCTTTCTGTTCATGTACAGGTAATGCAGCAGTATCACTGTTGTCATCGGTTTCATGTATTTGATCCCGTACTTCTGGCGGTACCGTTCTGTCTTTCTCAACACATTTTGATCGAGTGTGACGACATGATCAACTCTGTGCTTATACGCAACATATAGCACATATTTATCAGGACCTTGTAGAAGTATTTTATTGTTTGCTAACTCCATTTTAAACTTTTTAAAATCTTTTTCGTCGGGTACTATCTCTTTAAATATCCTGCTTCGTTCCAATAGTCTCTTTTGCGCTATTCCAGATTCTCTTATAAGTTCATTGGTATTATTCTTATCCATGTACACGGTATCAGACAGCTCACTGAGTTTGCGCATGACAGAGTCCAGATACTGGATGCTATAAAGACCGATGACAACATTTGCATCAAAAGCGAACTTGGTCATTTTATATAGCCTCTTTTCCGTATTATCAACTTATTGCGTCTAATGTTGTAAAGATCGCCGCCACAATTCTTAAATGTTGTCATGTATATGGAAATCGATTCAATGTTTGGTTTTATCACCTTATTAACCCGCCTCAGCCATCTCCATAAAGTACTCCTTGATCAGGTCCCGGTTCTCTTCCGGAAGTTTGTCGATGTAGGTCTCGGATGAGACCGGGGTTGCAGTGTACACGGTTCCCGATATGAAATTCACCCAATCGATCTCTGCCTCACGTGCGCTCTGCCCGACGCCGGCATCCGAAAACATCACCAGTTCGATGCTCGTGCCCTCGATCACGGCAACCGATGGTTTCCCATAGATCTGTGCGATCTCGCTCTCGCCTGAACCGGCTTCATATCCAAGTTCGGAGAGCATCTGCTGGTAACGCGCCTCCTCAGCCGCCGCCTCGCGTTCTGCCTCATCTGCAGGCGCGATCATGGACTCGATCTGCTCTGGCGTCATAAGGCGGGGCGCATCCGGCGACGATACAAAGGAAACAACGCCGGATAGCACGACAGATGCCAGCACCAACATGATAAGTCCGGTTTTGCTGATGATCTTCGACCATTTGACCGATGAGATGTCGCCAGACACACTAAGTGACAGATCGCTCACAATGATGTTCCGGATGCCCGTATTGTCATAAGCAGTGGATAACCGCTCCTTTAGCGCGGGGTATCTGCCCTCAATCCTCTTGATGACGTTTACCTGCTTTTTGCGGATCAAAAATGTGAAAAGAACTGCTGGAACAAGAGCGATTGCAGCAGTGCACAACAGTTTCACGCGCACGGGATGCCCGAGCAGTACAAAGTCGTGGGAACTGTACCGTGCAAAGATGACGGGCACACTGATATAGAGCAGCAGTGCGTAACAGAGCAGAAAAAACGCAATCAGGCTTAATAGCTGCCGGTAGAATCGATATCGTCGAGACCTCTTCTCAAGTTTCAAGATAACATCTACAAACGGATACATCGTTATTATAAACGGCGTACACGGATAAAAAGATGATGGGATTTTTCAAAATTTTTTTGGTGTGTGAAAAGGTTGGTACTGCCATAAGCGAGTCGCGGATAAAATCGGGGGAGACTTTTAAATCCGCAACTACGCTCTGGTTGAGACTTTTTAATTTCTTCTGGTCAGGAACGGTCTCAGCATGTTCTTCCAGAGCCTTCCTCATCTCAAATTGAGCCACTGAATAGACGAGCAGGCTAAGAACCATCACCATCCCCAAGCTCACGATTCTTGATGGTTTCTTCAAAAATACGGACGTTTCAGGGACTCTACTGATCCATTTTGCCAAAGGGGATATTCCCTTTACATCATCTTTCGGAATACTGGCTCAATTCCATGACAAAGTATGTTTTGCCATCAGTTTCGGACAGTTCTTATGAGAATTTCCCTATTACTTCACGGAAATTAGGTTTTATCCGAAGAATTCGGTATGATACTTAAGCATATTCGAATCCAATTGCATAAACAAGTCCCGGTTTATGGGACACTACCGATTTTCGGGCAGATCATCCCAGTTTTAGCTTGTTCCACCAGTCCCATTCGCAGGCGCCAAAGAACTCTGAGGCTTCATAGATGTCCTCGAAGAGGTGGTCGTAGACAAAATATTCGGGATCATAAGTGATCATCTCGGCACCGAGACTCCCCTCCATCGCACTGACCGTTGACTCGATCGCCAGATGCTTCCCGCCGCGCAAGGGAACGATCACCCACGCATGACCGTATCCGCCTGCCCAGTTGTCTTTTGTGGCGATCTGTGCGGTGACGTTGTGGCATTCGAGTTTCCATTCGATGTATGCAGCCATCTCAGAGCAGTCAAAACCGGAGCACTCATACGGTGTGAAGAAGCCCTTGCCAAGCAGCCGCTTCACCTCGTCCGGCGTGTTCTGAAAGTTTGTTTTGTTCAGGTAATACGGATCTGGGATATCAGAAAGGTCGGTTTTTCCGGAGGGGGTCGTATCGGTCATATCGGGCGGATCGATTGGACCCGATACGGGAGATGCAAAAACATCAGACCCTTTATCGCGGGCATCGACATTATCATTGAAACGATCGATGTTGTCGTGAAACACCACCATAGATTCGCTTGCTCTCTTGATATGGTACTATGACTGCGTATCATCCCCAGCTGCAGCATACTCACATGCCAGATTCAGATCGAATGTGGATTGATTGATGTTTCGTTGAAATGCTTGCAGGATATCCAGCTGAGCTTCGTAATATACCTTATCAGACCCGGAGAGCGACGCGTTCCTGACAAACTCTGCGTGCCCCCCTACCAACGACGCATACACCTCGTTCTGCGCCGCGGTCTGCCTGCACTCTACCTGACAGGTTGCATAATCGCGATCGTTAAATGCGTTGATGGCGCGGTTCTGGGACTCGATCATGATCCCCAGCTGCTCGAGTGCCGCACTCTGGCTTTCTGCCAGTTCGACCGGATATGAACCGCTCCCGGCATGGTTCTGGTCTGGCTGGATGCAGCCGGTACAGATGAGTGTGCATAGCAACAGTGATAGCGGCAGCACCTTTGAGTGTGTGTGT
>JAUWHQ010000246.1 GCA_030605805.1 Methanosarcinales archaeon
TAATCACGAACAGTATTCAGCACATCATCAGAGAGTGACTGCGGCGGGATCACGCAGGCTGAGTCGCCCGAGTGGATTCCTGCCTCCTCGATGTGCTCCATGATCGCACCGATCAGGACGTCCTCGCCGTCGCAGACCGCATCACAATCGATCTCAACCGCACCTTCGAGGAAGTCATCGATCAAGACCGGATGATCCGGCGAGACCCTAACAGCTTCCTGCATGTACCTGTCGAGGTCGTCAGAGTCGTACACGATCTCCATCGCCCGTCCGCCAAGAACATACGAGGGGCGTACGAGCACGGGATAGCCGATTCTATCGGATGCGGCGTGTGCTTCCTCTTTTGAGGTCGCATAGCCTGCTTCCGGCTGCGGGATCCCGAGACCTGCGAGCAGCTGGTTGAACCGTTTCCGGTCCTCTGCAAGATCCATGTCATCAGGCGATGTCCCGAGAATTCGTGTGTCGAGGTCAGGGCGGCGCGCAATCTCCTTTGCAAGCGGGATTGCGAGATTGACAGACGTCTGTCCGCCGAACTGGACGCAGACGCCCCAGGGACGCTCGCGTTCGATGATGTTCATCACGTCTTCAAGGGTCAATGGCTCAAAGAAGAGCTTGTCAGAGGTGTCAAAATCGGTGGAAACGGTTTCAGGATTGTTGTTAACGATATGTGTTTCTATCCCTTCCTCTCGAAGCGCCACGACCGCATGGACCGTGCAGTAATCAAACTCGATCCCCTGCCCGATCCGGATAGGTCCTGCACCCAGGATCAAAACCTTTTTTCGGGATGTGGGATTTGCTTCGCACTCATCTTCGTAGCAGGAGTAATAATATGGAGTCTTTGCCGCAAACTCGGCAGCGCAGGTGTCCACCATCTTGTAGACCGGCAGGATTCCCTGATCGTGCCTCATGTCCGTAACCTCCTCCCGCGTCATGTTAGAGAGTTCTGCGATCCGCTCGTCTGTAAGCCCGATCCGTTTTGCGTCGCGGAGGATTTCCGGATTTATTCCGCCCTTCACACGATCCTCGACTTCGATTATCTTCTTCAGCTTCTCCAGAAAGAATGGATCGATGGATGTCAGTTCGGATATCTCCTCGCTGGAAAAACCGATGTGGAGCGCATGGTACACCACGAACAGACGCTTGTCTGTGGGGGTTTTGAGAAGTTCTCTCGTCTCATCGGGTGTCCAGTTCTCTGTACCGACTCCGAAACTCATGCCGATGTCGAGCGAACGGACAGCCTTCTGGAGTGCCTCCTCGATGGTGCGCCCGATCGCCATCACTTCGCCCGTGCTCTTCATCGCTGTGGTGAGCGTGTTGTCCGCTGTCACGAACTTGTCAAAGGGCCATCTCGGGATCTTCACCACCACATAATCGATAGCCGGCTCAAATGACGCGGGAGTCTCGCCTGTGACATCATTCCTGATCTCATCAAGATTAAGCCCGATTGCAATCTTCGCAGCGACCCGTGCGATCGGGTAGCCGGTCGCCTTCGATGCAAGCGCTGACGACCTTGAGACGCGGGGGTTCACCTCGACAACCATGTACTTTCCGTCTTTCACCGCGAACTGGATGTTGCAGCCACCAACGATCTCGAGGGAGCGTATGATGTTTATCGCAGCGCTCCGAAGCATCTGATGCTCGTTATCCGAAAGCGTCTGCGATGGGGTCACCACGATCGACTCACCGGTGTGGATGCCCATCGGATCGAAGTTCTCCATGTTGCAGATCGTGATGCAGGTGTCGCCCGAATCCCGCATCACCTCGTACTCAAACTCCTTCCAGCCAAGCACGCTCTCCTCCACAAGAACCTGATTGCTCCGCGACCGATTGAGCCCGAGTTCGCAGATTCTGCCGAGGTCGTCGCGGGTGTATGCGATCCCGCCGCCAGCGCCACCGAGCGTGTATGCCGGGCGGACGATCAAGGGGAGACCGAGCTTTGGGATCAGTGCAATGGCGTCCTCGATTGTCGAGACCGCCCGGCTCCTCGGGACCGGCTCGCCGATCTTTTCCATCGCCTGCTTAAAGAGTTCCCGGTCTTCGGTGTCATAGATCGCCTTTAGTGGCGTTCCGAGAAGTTTTACGTTGTATTTATCGAGTGCGCCACTCTCTGCAAGTTCGGTTGTGAGATTTAGTCCGGTCTGCCCGCCGAATCCGGCGATGAGTCCGTCAGGGCGCTCAATCTCTATGATCTTCTCGATTACCTCGGGTGTTAGCGGCTCGATGTAGACCGCGTCTGCAGTCTCCGGGTCGGTCATGATCGTTGCAGGGTTCGAGTTCACGAGAACTACGGAGACTCCCTCTTCGCGGAGGGATTGGCACGCCTGACTGCCTGAGAAATCGAATTCCGCTGCTTGCCCGATCAGGATCGGACCTGATCCTATGAGGATGATTTTTTTGATGGTTGGGTCTTTGGGCATCAGTCACTCTCCTTCCGCCGTTGTCCCTGCGATGCTACAACCTGACATGCACGCCTCCTTTCCGCAGGCACTCCTTCACTTCACCGACTGTGTACTCCCCGAAGTGAAAGATGCTTGCAGCCAATGCCGCAGACGCATTCGTATCCCGGAGCACCTCAAGGATGTGTTCGGGATTCCCGCAGCCGCCTGATGCGATCACAGGGATGTTTACGCTGTCACTGACCGCCGCTGTCAGTTCGATGTCAAATCCGTCCTTTGTGCCGTCCCGGTCCATGCTTGTGAGCATAATATCTCCTGCGCCCCGCTCTTCTGCCTCTATCGCCCACTGGAGCGCATCTATGCCTGTAAACTCCCTTCCGCCGTAGAACGAGCACTCGAACCAGCATTCGCCGTCGGGCGTGTCCACCATCTCCATGCCGGGCTCGCGCCTATATCTCCGCTTGGCATCGATTGCAAGGACACACGCCTGATTCCCAAAGTACTTTGCGATATCATTGATGAGACCTGGGTTCCTGAGGGCAGCGGTGTTGACCGAGACCTTGTCTGCTCCTGAATTAAACGCAGTCCGGGCATCCGCAAGCGCTCTGATGCCGCCGCCGACCGTAAGCGGCATGAAGACGTTATCAGAGGTCTTCTCGATGACCTTTGCCATCGTCTCTCTTCGTTCGTGCGAGGCAGTGATGTCAAGGAAGATCAGTTCGTCTGCACCCTGCCGGTCATACTCCTCGGCAAGCTCCCAGGGGATGCCTGCGTACCTGATCTGCTTGAATTTGACTCCTTTCACAACCCTGCCATGCGGAACCCCAAGATCGCAGTCAAGGCACGGAATGATTCGTTTTGCTAACATTTGACCATCTCCACGAAGTTCTTCAGAATCAGAAGTCCTTTCCTGCTCGATTTCTCCGGATGGAACTGAACCGCATGGATATTGTCTTTCTCAACAACGCAAGCCATATCCACGCCATAATCGGTCGTTGCGGCGATCACACGCTCGTCCTCTGGAACGCAATAGTATGAATGCACAAAATAGAAAAAATCGCCATCATCGATCCCTGCGAGCAGATCAGTGTCGCTCTGTATCGTAAGCTCGTTCCAGCCCATCTGCGGGATTTTAACCCCGTCCGGAAGACGGATAACATCCCCCGCAAGAAGCCCAAACCCGGCAACATCGCTCTCCGCACTCCTCTCGAACAACACCTGCATCCCGATGCAGATTCCAAGCAGAGGTGTGCCAGAATATACCAAATCGAATAATCTATCTGAAAACGGGGTTAAGTTGCGCATCGCGTCGCCAAACGAGGCAACGCCCGGGATAACAACAGCGTCTGCATCCGCATCTGAAAGAGCCTTCTCATCCGAGATGATAATCGGATTTCCACCCACCTTCGCAAGCGCGTTGTGGATGCTACGGAGGTTTCCCATGCCATAGTCGATTATTGCGATCATGCCTGTATTCGAGTCTCGCGTGAATCATTTATTAAACAATCGATCTCATGATTGAGATGTTAGAATAGGTCTTGACATGGAGAAGCAACTCGTAGCAGTCATGGATTTTGGCGGGCAGTATAGCCACCTGATCGTGCGGAGATGCAGGAATCTCGAGGTGTACGCCGAGCTGATCTCGCACACCACCACGCCAGAAGCGATCAGGAATATGAATCCGAGCGCGATCATCCTGTCGGGAGGTCCGTCCAGTGTGTATGCAGACAATGCACCGGTATGCGACCCTGAAATGTTCGATCTCGGGATCCCCGTGCTTGGAATCTGCTACGGAGCCCAACTGATCGCACGTGCCATGGGCGGGGATGTTAAACATACCGGGATGCGAGAATACGGGAAGACCGAACTGCTTGTGGATGACAGATCAGATCTCTTCGAAGGAATCGAGGAAAAAACAATTGTATGGATGTCGCACGGGGATCTGATCGGAAGCCTGCCCGCGGATTTTGAGATCATCGCACACACAGCCGGCTCACCGGTCGCAGCATTCAGAAAAGAGCATATTTACGGCATCCAATTCCATCCCGAGGTGGTGCACACCCACCGGGGCGAGAAGATGCTCAAAAACTTCCTCTTTTCGATATGTGGATGCGATCCCGACTGGAGTTCGGAATCATTCATCAACAGCGCTATCGAAGAGATTCGAGCGACAGTAGGAAGCGGCAGGGTGATTCTTGGCTTGAGCGGCGGAATCGACTCTGCAACCGTTGCTGTCCTGCTCCACCGCGCAATCGGGGATGAACTGACCTGCATCTATGTTGACAACGGTCTCATGCGGAAAAACGAGACCAGAGAGATCGTACACACATTCAAAGATAATTTCAAGATCAATCTTGAGGTCGTTGATGCGCAGGACCGGTTTTTGGAGAGACTGCGCGGGATCAGTGATCCTGAGGAGAAACGAAAGGCGATCGGGGATGAGTTCATCCGCGTCTTCGATGAGGCTGCCGCTCGGATCGGGGATGTTGATTTTCTTGCGCAGGGCACGATCTATCCGGACCGGGTCGAGAGCGCAGCAACCTCCGACCTTGCATCACGCATCAAATCACACCACAACGTCGGAGCGCTGCCTCCGGAGATGAAACTGCGGTTGATCGAGCCGATACGTGACCTTTACAAGGACGAGGTGCGTGCAGTCGCAAAGAAACTCGAACTACCCGCGGACATCGTCAGACGCCACCCATTCCCTGGTCCGGGTCTTGCAGCAAGGATCATCGGAGAGGTTACTCCCGACAAACTGAGAATCTGCCGTGATGCGGGCGCGATCGTCGAAGAAGAACTGAAAAATTCAGGACTTTATGATAAAACATGGCAGGCGTTTGCGATGGTCGGAGACGATCTCGCAACGGGCGTTCTCGGGGATGAGCGGTCGCTCGGGCACATCGTGGTCATCAGAGCAGTGGAATCGGTCGAGGCGATGACCGCTGATTTTGCCAGACTCCCGTACGATCTGCTGGAGCGGATCAGTAACAGGATCACGAACGAGATCAGTGGCGTGACATGGGTTACTTATGCGATCTCATCCAAGCCACCATCCACGATCGAGCCGTGCTAATCTCACCTCGCCATCTTGGCGACACGGTCGAAGAATCCCATCTCAGTATCCCTCGGACCCGGATGCGCCTCAGGATGGTACTGCACCGAAAGAACGTCAATGTCCGGATGCTCGAATCCCTCGATCGTGCCGTCGTTCGTGTTGATCTGCGTGACCCTGATACCGGTTCCCTCAATTGAGTCCTTATCCACAGCAAAACCGTGGTTCTGTGACGAGATGTAGACCTTCCCGCTCTGCAGGTCCTTAATAGGCTGGTTTGCCCCACGGTGCCCGAACTTGAGTTTGTAGGTCGCAGCATCGAGTGCGAGCGCTATCACCTGATGCCCAAGACAGATGCCTGCGATCGGCAGTGTGCCGGCAAGTTCTGAAACAACCCTGATTACGCTCTTAGCCTGCTCTGGGTCGCCAGGTCCATTCGAGAGGAAAAGAACGTCAGGATCGGTGGACATGACCTCTGAAATGCTTGAGATGGCTGGCAGCACAAATATATCGAAGTTCCTGTGCTTCAAACTCATCAGGATATTTTTCTTAATTCCGAGATCGATGACCGTTATCTTTTCCCCGCTTCCGCTGATGTGATACGGTCTCTCGCACGTTACCTGCGATATCAGATCGATCTCTGAGATATCTGGCTGCCCTCGTGCGAGTTCCACGGCATATTCCCCATCGATATCGCTACCATCGGTGATGAGTGCAGCGCGGAGCGTCCCGTGTTCTCTTGTCTTGATCGTGAGATACCGGGTATCGATTCCCGCGATGCCGGGCTTGCCCTCACCTTCCAGGAACTCGTGGATGCTCTCCTTGTGCTGATGGTGCGACGGGTGGTCGCACACCTCCCGCACGACAAGTCCCTCTGCCTGCATCCCAGATGATTGGAACGCGTCAGGGTTAACCCCGTAATTGCCGATTAAGGGGTATGCAAACATCAGGATCTGTCCCCTGTACGATGGATCGGTCAGCGCCTCCTCGTATCCTGTGAACTGCGTGGTGAAGACCAGTTCTCCGGAGACCTCGCATTCGGAGCCAAAACCAGTGCCGTGCAGGATCGTCCCGTCCTCCAGCCCGATAACAGCGTTCATGGTCTTTGTTATGGCGGGTCTGGGTTGATATAGATTGTGGGCTTTGGTTGGTCAAAACTTGAAAAGTCAAGTCACGCAAGTCAAATCATATATGAAAAAGAAAAAGAAGCCGCGGCACAGCGCCGCGGAGTATTTACGATTTCACCCGTCCAGCACAGCCTCTGCCGCGTCTCTGTACGCATCCATCACATAGGCGATTCCTGAGATCTTTGTCGCCTCTTCTGTGAGCGCCATCAGATCCTCCCGCTTGAGTGTGGACAGATTGAACCTGCGTGATCCTGCCATCAGTTGCCTGAGACCTGTTCTTGTCTTCTGGCAGAACGAGTAGACACCGATCGCACCGAGCGGGATGTCCTTCATCTCGTCTCCGTATTGATGAGCCAGATCCTCGTAATAGATGAAGATCTCCTCTGGCGTGCTGCCAAATTCTGAAACGCTCTTTGGCAGATCCTTATCTTCAATCCACTTTCCGATGTTCTTGCCGACAAAGCCCGGAATCATCAGCGCCCTGCCCATGCAGACCGCTTTGAAGTAGGGCGATCCCATAGCAAGCACCTTGTAGATACCGTCTTCACTCGAAAAGCCTCCTGCCATCGCAAGGTCAGGAACCCGCATCCCCTTGCCTTTCAGTTTCTCTGCAAATTCATAGACAAGCGACTGGAGATAGAATGTCGGAGTGCCCCATTCCTCCATCATGGGCCATGGACTCATGCCTGTTCCGCCCGGTGCTCCGTCGAAGGTGAGGAGATCGATCTTTGCCTCGGAAGAGTACTTCATAGCCATCGCGGTCTCAACCATCGAGTATGCGCCGGTCTTCAAGGTGATCCGGTCAAATCCGATCGACCGCAGGCGGTCAACCTCTTCATAGAATCCTTCTTCTGTGACGAAACCGAGTCTGGAGTGCCTCTCAAACTCCTTTATCGCACCATCGCGATATGCATCCGCAACAGCCGGATTCTCTGGATCAGGAGTCACAAGATACCCTCTCTTCTTGAGTTCGAGAGCGCGATCGATGGTATCGACCTTGATCTCTCCGCCGATGCACTTTGCGCCCTGCCCCCATTTGAGCTCGATCGTGTCGATACCGTGCTTTGAGTAGATGTACTCTGCAACTCCGAGCCTCGTGTCTTCCACGTTCATCTGGACAAGGATCTCGCCATAGCCTTGATGGAAGCGGTTGTAGCTCTCGATCCTCCGGTCCATCTCAGGGGATTCTGTGACATTGCCGCTTCCGTCGACTTGGAGTTCCGGATCCACGCCGCAGACGTTCTCGCCACAGACAAGTGTGATTCCTGATATCGCAGCGCCGATTGCGATGTGGTCCCAGTTCTTTCTTGCAATCTCGGTTGAGCCGAGTGCGCCTGTGAAGATCGGGAGTGTCATCCTGACCTTCTTGTCCCAGCCGTATTCGGTCTCTGTATTCACATTCGGGAAGAGTGCGGTGTCAGGACCTACTTTTACGCCTTCAGGAAGTCCCCACGCGCCCACAGCATAGCCCTGGATGTTCAGATGCGAGTAATCCACTGGGTAGTCCTTGTCAGCACCCGCAATGACAGATCCATAAGGCCCCGGGTATAATACTTCTCGTCCTCTGAATGAAGATTTGAATACCTCGCAGTTTCCGCGGCATCCGTCCACGCAGCGGGTACAGAGTCCGGACATCGGTACTACGCTCTTTGAGCGGTTGTGTGTCTGCGTTGCGTCGTTTGAGTTTGGTGTTCTCAGATTCATGCCTTATGCCTCTTTTATAGTTATAAGTTCATGTATGTGGCGGCATATACTTGCCGACTGTAGACTGTTGATGCACCTCCATATAAATCCACTCCTCAAAAGAAAAATTGGTGGCTTTTTACCACAATATTTATGTATAATGGTACGGCAAAGGGATGGTGCTTATGATAGCAATATTTATGTATAGCTAATAGGTAATCACTCTCCGAAGACCTATGAAATATGTCATAGCAATAATACGACCTGAACGGCTCGACTCTGTCACGAGGGAGCTCCAGAAGGTTGAAGTAAGCCGGCTGACAGTCTCACCCGTGTCGGGATATGGCGCTCAGAAAGGATATTTAGAGGTATACCGGGCAGTTGAACTTGAAATAAACCTTCTTGAAAAGATTAAACTCGAAATAGCGGTAAATGATGATTTTCTTGCACCAACGATTGCGGCTATCCAGAAGGGAGCAAAGACAAACGAAAAAGGCGAGATCGGAGATGGCAAGATATTTATTCTTCTACTCGAAGATGTCATAAGGATCAGTACCGGTGAAGTCGGTTCTGAAGCAATCTGAGGGAATAGGAGGTCACAAAAATGGCTATTGTCTTCGCGGATACTGCGTGGGTGTTGATCTCCTCAGCGCTTGTCCTCTTTATGCTCCCTGGACTTGCGCTCTTCTACGGCGGGATGGTTCGGCGGAAGAACGTCCTGAGCAGCATGATGTACTCGTTTGTCGTTATGGGGATCGTCGCGGTGCTGTGGGTTGTGATCGGGTATTCGCTCGCATTCAGTGAGGGGAACTGGTTTGTCGGCGGACTTGACCACATCTTCCTTGTGGGGATCGACTACACTTCAACGACCGGAACGATCCCGACGTATGCATTCGTTGCGTTTCAGGGCATGTTTGCGATCATAACGCCCGCCCTAATCTCGGGTGCTGTTGTCGGACGCATCAAATTCAAGAGTTACATCGCATTCATAACGATCTGGAGCTTGATCGTCTATGCGCCGGTCTGCCACTGGGTCTGGGGTGGCGGGTTCCTGACAGGCGAGGCGCTTGACTTTGCAGGCGGAACAGTCGTACACATCACATCCGGAGTCTCAGCACTGGCGATCCTCGTCTTCCTTGGCAAACGGAAGGGTTACGGCGTGGACATTATAAAGCCGCACAACGTAACACTCACACTCATCGGCACCGGGCTTCTCTGGTTTGGCTGGTTCGGGTTTAACGCGGGCTCCGCACTTGCTGCAAACGAGATCGCAGCGCTCGCATTCATGACAACGTTTGTTGCACCAGCCGCAGCCGGACTCTCATGGATGGCAGCAGAATGGTGGGGCACAGGAAGA
Source organism: Methanosarcinales archaeon (assembly GCA_030605805.1). Lineage (GTDB taxonomy): Archaea > Halobacteriota > Methanosarcinia > Methanosarcinales > Methanogasteraceae > Methanogaster_D. The sequence continues at coordinate 9,619 of JAUWHQ010000246.1, forward strand.
CCAACTGCGCTCGGGTTTGCAACAGGAATTCTCGCGGGTCTCGTGGCGATAACGCCTGCTGCCGGATTCGTAACGCCGATGGCTGCAATCGCTATTGGGGTTGTTGCAGGGGTTGTCTGCTACAATGCAGTGATTTTGAAAGGAAAGCTTGGGTACGATGATTCGCTTGATGTCTTCGGCGTCCACGGTGTCGGCGGAACCACAGGAGCGCTTCTGACAGGCGTGTTTGCGACTGTTGGTGCTGCGGGGTTACTCTCTGGTAACTCACACCAGCTCTTCCTGCAGTTAGAGGGATCCGCCATTACGATGGTGTACGCAGTTGTCTGTACCCTTGCAATCGGGTTTGTTCTGGATAAGACGCTGGGGCTCAAGGTCTCTGTAAGCGAGGAGAATATCGGGCTTGATCAAACACAGCACGGCGAGAAGGGGTACAATTTCTGAATTTGAGATGCCACACGAAGGGGATTTGAAAACGATTGCGAGTCCCCTTCCAATTCCTCCGGTGATGGTGGGAAACTGATCCATAAGCCCCACTGGTGCACGATTCACCGGCTCACATTTTGGGTCCGATCGCATTTGACCACAACAGCTATATATGAAGATACGGTAAGAGGGTAGTGGTTACTTAACAGATGACCGGTGAGAATATGACTATGACAAAAGACGATGTAATCACCGCAGTCGAGGAGAATAATGTAAAGTTCATCCGGCTGTGGTTCACAGATATTATGGGAGTTTTAAAGAGTTTTGCGATCACGAAA
>JAUWHQ010000115.1 GCA_030605805.1 Methanosarcinales archaeon
ATTTTGCAGTGATGTATGATACGCTTTTGCAGATAAACTCGATTTTATCATCCCGTGAATTGCCTTCGTCGATCCCGACCGGCGCAAGGAAAAAAGGCGTGCCATCCGCGGTTGTGAGGAGGGCAAGCCTCTGCAGCGATGACAGCCCGAAGACACTCCTGAGGTGGCTGAGAGTCGTTGTGGCACTGAGCGTACCGCGTACAGCGGCATCGATGCGCCTTTCCGCAAGCTGCCGCACCAGTTCGAGTTCAGGCTTTTCCGAATGGACGATCTCAAGATCGGTGCTGATCGTGCGCATCTGTTCAGCCTTCCCGATCAGCACGATATCGGCAAACTCAGCAGCGCTCGCGATATCTGCGAGTACGGACTCGTCGATCGCACCTGCGCCGACGCCAATGCCAACACGCGCTCTGCTCGTCCTCGCGCGGTTCGCGATCATATCAAGCAGATTCATGAACTGACATCGGTGGCATGTTCAATAAAATTGTCCCGCGTGGGAGGGGTACATTTATAAAACAAACTCTTTTGAATGATAATCATGAGATACATAACAGCAGTCATTGTTCTGGTGCTATCGCATACCCGCGCTCGGATGCATCACCGGACATGACGACGATGATACAAAGGTGAATACCATGACCGATAAAACGATACTGATGGTGGTTGCCCCGTTCAATTTCAGGGACGAGGAGCTGTTCGTTCCAAAGGAATTCTTCGAGAAAAGCGGAATAAAGGTTGTAGTAGCCTCTAAAGAAGAAGGGATTGCGAATGGAATGCTTGGTGGGTCGATAAATGTCGATGTTCGCGTGTCTGACGCCGATGCCAGCGATTATGATGCGGTCGTGTTCGTTGGGGGGTCGGGAGTCGATTCGCAGATGCTGTACGATGATCCCGGGTATCTGAAACTGGCAAAGGATACAGACGATGCGGGCAAGCTCGTCTGTGCGATCTGTCTCGGTCCGATGATCCCTGCAAACGCGGGTCTGCTGTCAGGCAGGAATGCAACCGTCTTTATTAGCGGCGCATCCTACATCGAGGAGAAGGGCGCAAACTACACCGGCGCGCCAGTGACCCGGGATGGCAGAATCATCACAGCGGAAGGTCCAAACGCCGCAGAAGAGTTTGCAGAGACGATTACAAAAGCTCTTGAGTGAACGATCGCATGACCACGCGTATCGATCCATGGACCTCTGCAGGAATCGAGGATTATTCCAAATTATTCGAGGAATTTGGAATAGAGACGTTTGCAGAGCTCCTCCCTCATGTTCCGGATCCATGCCCCTACATGCGGAGACGGATCATCTTCGGGCACCGGGGATACGTCCCTGTGCTGGATGCAATTCTCCATAACAAGCCGTTTGGGGTGATGAGCGGCTTTATGCCGTCTGGCAGGATCCATATCGGCAACAAGATGGTGATGGATGAGATTATCTGGCATCAGCGCAAGGGCGGCAGCGCATTCGTGGGAATCGCTGATATGGAGGCGCATTCGGTGCGCGGGACATCGTGGCAGGACTGCCGCAGGATCGGGGTCGAGGAGTACCTCTTAAGCCTGATCGCACTCGGATTCGAGCCTGACGGACACATCTACTTCCAGTCGGAGTGTTCTGATGTGCGCGATCTTGCGTTCGAACTCGGCATGAAGACGAATATCACTGAACTCTCCGCGATCTACGGGTTCAGCGGCGAAACCAATATTGCGCACCTACAGAGCGCGCTTGTGCAGAGCGCAGACATCCTCCAGCCGCAGATCGCGGAGTACGAAGGTCCAAAGCCGGTTGTGATCCCGGTCGGCGCAGATCAGGACCCACACATCCGTCTGGTGCGCGGGCTTGCAAACAAGATGCGGATGTTTCGGTGCGAGGTTCGGTCGATTCAGGGTGTTCCGTATGTTAGTGTGCGCGGCAAATCCGCTCCACCAGATGCGCTAACAAAAATATTCGAAACTATCATTGGCATGGGTTATAATGCGACGAAATATAAGCTGCATATTGATGTGCAAGCTGGCGATGATATTCATGACGAATTTGTCGAGGCATTTCCTGTTGGGCATGCTTTCAACCCCCACTTCGAAATTGCAATGCGCAAGATCGAATCCGCGGTCCGCAGAATCGAGATCGAGTTCGGGGGCACCGGGTTCATGCCGCCGGCAGCGACATATCACAGGTTCATGAGCGGGCTTTCCGGCGGGAAGATGTCGAGCAGCGTCCCCGAAAGCATCATCGCGCTGACCGAGCCTCCGGATGAGGCTTTTGCAAAGGTGAAGCGAGCGAAAACAGGCGGCAGAATGACGCTTGATGAACAGAAACGGCTTGGCGGGGAACCGGACGAATGCACGGTCTATGAATTGCTGCTGTTCCATCTGATACCTGATGATGCGCACATCGCAGAGATATATCAGGAGTGCAAGAGCGGAAGTCTGATGTGCGGTGCCTGCAAGGCTCATGCGGCTGAACTGATGGCTGATTTCCTGCGAGATCATCAGCAAGAGCGGAAAATCGCAAGAGAGAGGCTGGGCGAGTACGGCTTATCCTGATGTATATGGTTTGCACTGCGATTTTGCGTGATCCGGGGGGCAGATGTATTTTGTAGTATTCGCGGGCATAGATCCACGGCACGGAAGAACGGGTGTTATGTGCTTGATGCGACTGCCGGATGCGCTTAAAGGGGAGCCGTTTATTCCATCAGTCAGTTATGTGGGATAGCTGCATGGCTGAGTAGTTATCTTCCATCCTCTATTTAATTCAAAACCCGTCTTCGCATATAATCTCTTCGGCAGCCCGGCTGTCGTCTTCGAGATCGCTTATGAGGAGATCAGAGACGAGCCTGCATTACACGTCCGGTTATGCGCTCAGGTTCCCGCGGCTTGTTCGGGTCAGGTTCGATAAGACGCCCGAGGATGCTGATTCAGTTGAGCGGGTGGGGATGCTGGCGGGAGGGTGATTGAGGCGATTTACTGCAGTTTGGGTAGACTGCATGGGTTATTTTTTAGAGGATTGTTTTTATAAAATCCCTGCTAAGATATTTCCTGGTTCTGACGTTTTCTGGCTCAGTTGATCAAGATGTTGATTACTATTCAACGCGATTGATATCATCACTCTAACCTTCTCAAGCAACTGTAACTCTTCTTCTGATGTATCGCGTATCCGCGTGTCATAGAAAACGTAAGTTCCAAATACACGACCTCTGCCCAAAAGAGGCATCCAGACAATGGTTTCAAGGTTATGAAGTCGGGTGATCTCATACCAGGGCGCAAGGCGCGGGTCTGACAAAGGATTATGTACCACAACGATCCTGCACAGTTCGATGGCTTCTCCTGACGGACTCGAAAGGACAGGTGCTTTTACCCGATGCACCTCTTCGATGTAATCTTCTGGTGCATTATGGGATGCGATCAGCCACCCCTTCCCATGATCATCCACCTCAATTACAGTGCCAAAACGATACCCGAGAGTGTCACATAGCACCTTCAACAACTCTTCGACATAACTCCTGGGCGGAGAAAAAACATCAATCTCGGTGATTGCCCTATATAATTCATATACTTCATCCTTGGCTCTTCCCCCGCCTCTCTTTTTCAATGCCGGGTTGACACTACAGTACATCTGCGGATCGCCGGTTGTCCAGAATGTACATTCATTGCATCTTGTGCACTCCCTGGTATCTGATTCATGCCCTGCGAGCGATTTCTTCACGATCTCGGGATCTGCCACCTGTGCCCTGCCCATCGCAACAAGATCAGATTTTCCTGATGATATGATCGATTCTGCTTGATCGATCGAGAATATGCTCCCGACAGCACATACCGGCACTGTTGCAAACCTCTTCAACTCCGCGGCTATGCCGACATGCGGCATCTCCCCAAGCGATGGCGGTGGAACGATCCGTTCCATCGATCCGTATACCCCTGCCGATACATTCAGCATATCCATCCCGGCATCCTCTAAGAGCGGGGTGATCTCCTCAAAGTCTGGTGGCGTCAGCCCCCCATCCACGAACTCATCTCCGCTGACCCTCACGCTGATCGCAATCCGGCTGATCTCATCGCGGATGCCCTCGATGATCTCTGTGGTCAGTCTGGCACGGTTGTACGGAGTCCCTCCGTATTCATCGCTGCGGTGGTTCGAATACGGGGAGAGGAACTCGTTTAACAGATATCCATGAGCGGCATGCACCTCCACAACACCGGCTCCGCCATCCGCTGCCCTGACAGCGGCATCAATAAAATCACTTCGGACCCTTCTGATATCATCAAGTGTCATCTCCCTTACCTTGTACGCGGGATCGAACCTGGACATCACCGGACATGGGATTGCACTTGGTGCAAGCAGCTCATACCCTGTGACACTGCTTGCTGCCTGCCTGCCATAATGTATCAACTGTATGCCTGGTATGCTCCCACGCCTTGATATCCCGCTGAAGAGACGTTTAAGCCCTGGTACACATCCATCATGATCTATCCGCATGACCCGGTCGAATGCAATGCTGTCATACGATACCGCCGCCGCGCCTGTGAGGATCAACCCACAGCCTCCGTCCGCAAAAGCGGTATAGAATTTCATGAGTTTATCTGAGACCGTTCCATCGGTATTTGCATAGTTCACATGCCACGGCGGAAACACGATCCGATTCGGAAGCGTAATATGATCAATGGTCTGTGTTGAAGAGACCGAAGAATACTTTTCATTATTTATCATTTCATACCCTCGCTTACTCATTCATCGATACTTGTTCGGGCACTGGGGTTTCTGTACTGATACGGTATATGCAACCATTTAAACGTTTCCTATCATCTCTTTACCCTGATCTGGTGCGAGACTACAAGCCCGCGGCGACCTTTGGACTCGAGAAATACATAAATCCCAAGTTCTATTCAGCAAGGGCGAGATCGTCGGAAATCCTGATTAGGTATGGGGCCGATGTAGAGGCGGCGGATAACGCGACCGCTGATGTCGTGGATAGTACAGCCGCCGATACGTCGGATGAGGTGTCGGGCGAGACTGACGAAAGCCAGCAGGCAACAGATGGGAATGAGAACAACGAAAAAGGAGAGGAAGAAGAGAACGAAGAGGAGAGCGGTTTCATGGATAAAATAAAAGCGATGCCAGGATTTACATCGATGTTTGCGATCATCGGGCTTCTTTTGGGATACCTGATTCTTAGATTCGGTTCTCAAAAGCCATGACGACGTTTAAGGAATTTACAGATGTCTGCAAGGAAATCGAGGGGATCTCCAGTTCACTTGAGATAACCGCGGTCGTATCATCCCTTCTTCAAAGGATCAGTGAAAGTAGCGACCCTGACGCCGAACTTTCGATCGTCTCCCGGTTCGTTATGGGAAAGGTCTTTCCTGACTGGAGCGCGGTCGAACTGGGCGTTGGTCCCTCGCTGCTCTACGAATCGATATCAAGGACGGCGGGGGTGCCGGTCAGGCAGATCAAGTATGCACCGACGATCCGGGTGTTGCACACGCCGTGTATCAGGCTGCTCTGGACGCTGGGCACGAAGGGATCATGCTCAAGAACCCGGATTCGGCGTATTCTCCTGGAAAACGCGGCAAGAACTGGCTCAAGATCAAGCCGATCATGGAGACGCTTGATCTCGTCGTTGTCGGCGCAGACTGGGGCGAGGGGAGAAGAGCGAACCTGATCGGCTCGTACATGCTTGCGTGCTATGATCCTGACACCGCGGAGTTCCTTGAGATCGGCAGGGTCGGTACAGGCATCACAGACGAGCAGTTATCAGAACTGACCGAACTCTTTTCGCAGTACATCATCTCGGAGGATGGTGGGGTGATTGAGCTTAAGCCTGCTGTTGTCTTTGAGATCGCGTATGAGGAGATCCAGAAAAGCCCGCATTATGCGTCAGGATATGCGCTTCGGTTCCCGCGGCTCGTTCGGGTCAGGTTCGATAAGACGCCTAAGGATGCTGATTCAGTTGAGTGGGTGGGGATGCTGGCTGGGGGGTGAAGTGGTGATTTACTACAAGTTTGGGCAGACTATATGGGTTGTTTTTTGGAGGGTTATTTTTATAAAATCTCTACTAAGTTATTTCATAAGCTTTATCTATGGTGGGTTCTATGGCTCTGTGCATGGATGCAAGGAACTCCGCCACGATCGACACACGGTTTCTTTATTGACTGACACATGGATTGGGCACCATCCTGTTTCCATGGTTACGGTCAGGTCATGGGTGGGTGGTTGTGGGGCGATACATACAGAATCAGGAGATTCCGAATGCGAAAACGCGATGTACCTGCCTTGTACTTAAGTGCGGGGTTTGGTGACTTTAAATAGAGAAAGCATATCATCCAATAAAGGAAATAGATTTATGAGCGAAAAACCGATTATAGCAATAGTTTCTATTACAATTCCTGCTCTTGCAGGTTTTTACGTTGGAATGCCTTATATTGGCAGTCTTATAGGAAATATAGTTTATCTGGTGTCTGTTTTATTTTTACTTGCGTTTGTGGTTGTGAACGTATTTTATATACAAAAGATAGAGGATTTGTCTAAGGGCAAATCATACTTTATTTGCATTGCATATTTATTAGCAATACCTATAATCTACTTAATTAATTCATTAAAACCGCCTAGTATATTTTTGGTATGTTTATTTTTCCTTTATTTCTTTTTAGCGTTGATGTGGACATTTATAGCAGAAAAAAAGAGGTTAACAAATATATGTACTGTATTGTTCATTTTATGCTTACTACCGTTAATATTTGGTCTTTATGTGCATTGGATATACGAAGGTCCAATTTATGATGAAATAAGGTATTTGGAAAATCAGAAAGAGTATTATGAGACTCACTTTGATGACCTTAACTACGGAATTTTGACCCAATACCGAACAGATTCTACAAAAAACAATATAAGAGAACTTGAAGAAAACATCGAGGAAACGGAAGAATGTTATTTAGTTGCCGATTTTTCAGGAGCTTGGAAAAAGATAGAAGCGACGAATGAGTACAACAACGATCTTAAACGAACTTTTGAACTATTATATCCAAAAAAAGCTCTGTACGATGAACTCCGTGGATTAGATGAAGAGTTAGTTCAATTAAACTCTCGTGCTTATAGTATAAAAGACATGATTAATCCTGGAGAGGGTTACAAGGTAGAAAGAATCTTATCGGACGTTAATATAACCAAGAATAAAGCAGACGAAGCATGGGGTCTTTATAGAAATGGTAGATATGAAGAGACATACGAATTTATAGTTCAAATTAATACAGATATTTCTGATATCAAAGAGAGACTAGATCGTATTGAAATTTTAATAAAACCACAAAAACCACAAAAAAAGGGACTTTTACGCGGATTTGAAGCATTTTTCGCAATTGCAGGGTTGTTAGCAGTGACATATCTTTTGAGAAGGAGAGAATGAAACAACCGGGATACCTCGGAATTTATTCCGGGTGTGGCGCGGACCGGACTTCAGAATGGTGTTATGAGTTATGATAGAAAAATCCGTTCTTCCATAAAAAGTCCGCCGGAAGCGCCAAAGACGATACCCGCCCATATTATTACAAAGTGCTCGACGTAAGCACGGATGCCAGTCTGGACGAGATAAAGAAGGCATATCGCAGACTTTCCATGCTTTATCATCCCGACGCATCCACTGACCCGGATGCCGAGAAGAAGATGAAAGAGATAAACAAAGCTTACGATGTGCTATCAGACCCGAATAAGCGTGCACGATACGATAATTTTGAAAACACCTTCAAAGGCTGATCGCATCGAGCAGAGGGGTGCTGGCAGGGGTGCATGGATGGCACAATAAAAAAGGGCTGTTGACTCGCCCCAATCTTCGACCGGAGAGCACGAATGTCTTACCTGAAACCAACCCCAACGCCCAAAAACCTCATGCAACCACAGCCGAAATTGCTGCCGATTGAAAAGGTAATATAACAACACAACAAAGAGAATCGCATGTATAATATCCTGAAAAGGGATGGAAGAATTACCAATTTTAAAAAAGTGAAGATAGCCACTGCCA
>JAUWHQ010000068.1 GCA_030605805.1 Methanosarcinales archaeon
CCACAATCTACCGTTTGACAGTATACCCCATTCAGGCTCTGTTTCATGGAGATACAGCCATATCTGGAAGCTCGGATTCATGCTCTTGTCATGCTTACCCTTCCCGAATCGATCGAGGTTGGTATCCCACCGTTTCACCTCACCGATCGCGAAGGCATTCTGGTAGAACGACTTGTCCCCCTTATTCAGATGAGCCGTATCCAGAGCGTTTGTATCTCCGAAGAAGGCATAGTCCGGAAAGTCCTGCGACTTGGTTCCAGCCTGAACCTCAAAATCAGGCAGCATTACCTTAAAAATCCGCCTGAAGAATCTTTCTTCAAGCTGTGACTCGTTCAAATCCTCAAGAAATAGTTTTTCAGCATCATATATCTTCTTAATTTCATCGAACACAGCCTTGTGATCGTTTGATCGCCATTCATCGTTCTTTCTGATCAGATCCTCAAGATAGTGGTTTGAGAAGAGATTACAGTTGTTTACCGCCTGAATTGATAGTTGAACCATTCCTTATACTACCTTTACCAGCGTGGTATAAAATAATTTCTCTTTTTACAACACACATTGCAGATGATCGCCTCCCCAAACACCGATCAGTCTTTTGATCGTGGTGATGGCTGCACATACCGACAGATGCGCCAACAACACCCGAAGACGGAGAACGCGAAGAGTTTTGGCTCTTTGACAATTCGCGTTGCACATATCCCATCATAAATCAAGTAAATAAAGAATATCCCTCGATGATAGTGAATTTTTATTACTTTCTGGTTGCTATGGCTTCTTTCAACTCTATTAACCGCAGATGGACGCAGATAAACGCAGATGCCCTGTTAACAAATCTGCGTTCATCTGCGTTTATCCGCGGTTCATTATATTTTTCAACTGACCAGAAAAAAAAGAAAAACTCTCCGAAACCAATATTGGGTGCCTGAACAGATGGTTGATTTGACGAAATTTTGGTCCACTGCCACGCGAGATATCAGAGAGCCAGAGTTTTTTGTTTCTCTCAAGCGTTTCTGGCATTCTCCATGGTCAAATTACAGCGGCGTGCGGGCGAGCACACCCCACCCCAGAATCACGCACCGACGGTTCCCGCACTCATTCCAGCTTCGAGATCGCGCTCTCGGTCCAGATCGTGAGCCTGCCTGCGTGCGTGCCCGGTGCGAGCATCTCGGCATTCAACCGGTCATAAGTCGTGATGTCCACGCCAGCAAGGTTGCGTGCGGCTTTCTCGATGCCGCGATAATCGGATGTCACGATCAGGACGCTCTTCGGCTTCTTGTATTTCCTGCCTCTGAGTTTTCCTCTGCCTGCCCGGATCTTCTTCCCGTCCTTGGCACGAATCACATCATCCCAGACGCTGATCGACTCCAGCACCTTGCAGACCTCGGATGTCTTTGTCAGGCTCTCGAACGCATCTTCGATGATGATCGGAAGCTTGACATTCGCTTCGACCCGGTGTCCCCTGGCAGCGACGAGCTCCGGATTGGTTGTGGCAGCGATCGCCGACCTGATAGCAAACCTTCGCTCCTTTCGATTGATCTTCTCGCTCCAGTCCTTCTCGGCTTTTGGCGGATGCGCCCTCCTGCCGCCCTTTGCCTGTGGAACCCGTGCGGCACGGTTGGAATTTACGAGCCTGGGTATCTGCGCTATGCCCCTACCAGAACCAAGTGACCGGGCAGATGTCCTCATGCCGGCATACTCGCTCACGCCGTAGGGCTGCCTCCGGTTCGCCTGCGCAGCAACAACCGCTCTCTTGATGATATCCGGACGATACGCCTCAGAAAATACGCCCGGAAGTTCAATCTCACGTAAAGGATCTCCTGATAAACTTAAAACGTTGCTCTTCATTTTAATCATCCCTGCTTGGACTGTGTGCTGATATGGGTGATCGCCGGAGCCTCCCATGCTGGCTTTCCACGTATGCAGTGCCTCATCCGGATCAATCGCTTCGACGGTCCCGGAACGCTTCCCTGCAGCATCACGTACCCGTTCCTGATGACGCCGTATTTTATAAACCCGCCAGCAGGGGTTACTTCTGTACCATCGGCCCCGATCTTTAAGATGCGCTTGTTGTACTCGGTGCGCTGGTAATAGCCGGTCTGCCCCATCAGCGGCACGGTCCTGCGGACATAAGACGGTTTCCACGGACCAAGGTTTCCTATGTGGCGCTTCTTTCCGGTGCGGCTGTGCTTGCCCTTCTGGAGCTGCACGCCCCATCGCTTCACAGGACCCTGCGTCCCCTTTCCGGTGGTGATCGCCACGACATCGATGAAAGCACCCTCGTTGAATATGTCTGTGACATTGTACTCCATGCCAAGAAGGGATTTTGCATATTCGAACCGTGCGGCAGCGTCCCCACCAGCGATCATAGTCTCCATGAGATCAGGCGTCTTCTTCGGGACTCCTGTGATGCTTTTTGGCATAGCCTGTACGATCATCCGGATCTCGTCCACCTCGCCTTCCTCAAGAGCGCCCTCGATATGGCTGTAATCGCCCCCTTCTCTCACCTCTGAGATCATTTTAAGCCCGTAATGTTCATCACGGGAATAAGCGTGTATTGCGATGGCGCGCATCGCCGGAGTCTCGATGATCGTTACTGGCACCGATATCTCCATGCCCGATGTCAGGCTTTTCGGGTGGTCATCAACCATCGCCACATGGGTCATCCCGACTTTGTACCCGGCAAAACTCTGTATTTTAGGTTCTGTTCCGTTTTTGGTCCACGATCTGATCCGTGCAACCGGTTTCTTTGCTTTTTTTCTCGGACTGAATGCAAGTGACCCTCTTCGTGGTCTGTGTATCGTTGGCATTTATCAAACCTCTTTTCAAAAGCATCGCTGTATGCTGTATTAAACCTATGTCACGTAAGACCTTAAACCATCTGAACCACCAGAACCAGAACCGCCCGGGACGTGGAAAACCGCGGGACATGGGCAGGGGGGGTTCATGTTTCGGTCTGTCGGGTCGCCATAGCCGGGTCATCGATACCCATCCCGAGAAAATGTCAGGCGAAGATTTTCCAGATCTCCTCAGGCGTCAGCAGAATAACGTTGTGATCCCTGGCATAATCAACCGCCTTTCGAGTAAAACCCGATCTCGAGACGACCATAAATTGCTCCACTCTTGCACCATCATTCCATCTTACATATTTCGACTTATTTAGCAAATCCTCAAGAACGCCCACCCCGGTCTCACGATTCTGCCATTTGCATTCACAGAAGACGATCTCAGCGGTGTTCTCATTCAGTGCCACAATATCGATCTCCTTATCCCTGTGCCACCACCTTCCGATGCCGGTAAATGACCTGCCTTCTGAAAAGATGCCAAGGTGCGGGAAAATGTCGATCATGATCCTTTCGAACTTTTTCCCGAGATAAGCAGGGAATTCTTTCCGTATCATTCCGGCAACTGCGGTTGAATTGCCCCTCTCGAGTTCTGAGAGATTGGTATATACGAACCTGAACCAGAAATCAAAAAAATTATCTTTTATAGAATATTTAGCACCATACGCTTTCAATTTACGCTTAAAACCCTCGGTTACCGGCAGGCTCTTCTCAATTATTCCAAGTCTCACGAGTGTATATAGGTATTTTGACAAAAGACTTTTATCTAACCGGGTCTTGCCGGATATCTCATTAAACGCGGTCAGTCCCCCTGCAATGGAAGATAATATCGACATGTAATTCGAAGGGTCTCGCAGCTCTTCTCGGAGGAGTATCTCCACTTCCTCGTATAGAAATTCACCTTTTGACAGGATCTTTCCTTCAATATTTTCCCATACCGGGGTATTACTATCAAACTGCCTCAGGTATCCTGGTATGGTATCTATTACCGAATACACTGTCAGAATATCTTCAAAAGAATAGGATGGAAAGAATTCTTTTAGATGGACGATATCAAGCCGATCCACCATCCACTGTCCGGTATGCCTGCCGTACAGAGGGCTGTTGTAGTCCAGTGTATATTTTTCCATCATGCTGACAGACGAACCACAGAGTATGGGCATTATTTTAGTATCATTAAATAAATTGTCCCATTTATCCTGCAGGATGGACAGTAGATCAGGAAATTTCACAGCAATGAGAGGAAATTCATCGATCACCAGAACAAGCCTGTCAAATGCTCTCTCTGCAAGATATTCAAGACAATCGTCCCAGCTTGATAGAGGCGTGCGGGCAAGCGAAATGTCTCCGAAATGTTCCATCAACATCAGGTTGAATCTGCGCAGTGTGTCTGTTTTTGACTCAGCTCTGCCAAGAAAATATAATGTCGGTCTGTGCAGAGAGAACTTATTTAAGAGTTCGGTTTTTCCGATTCTTCTGCGACCGTATATGATTATGAACTCGGCTTTGTCTGAATCGTATTTTTTCTGCAGGAACGTCAGTTCCCGTGTTCTGTTGATGAACGTCATTATGAGTATATACTCGTAATTCAACAATATAAATGTTACGGCAATCACATTTCACACAAACTTCAGATCCAATGAAAAATATCATCAAAGGAGCACGGGAGCCATAGCGTCAAGATATCACGGTAACGCTCCCGCGGGACAGATTAAATCGCGATAACCGGAGTCTCAGGTTCCGGCAAATCAACGCTTGCGTATCGACACGATCTATGCCAGGAGGCAGGGGGATAGCAGCGACGATACGCCGGGTGGCAGAAAACGTATCTCTCCGTGCTCGACGAACCCCGGGCGACCGTGCGTACCACCATAACAATAAGTATCTCACACCCCAAACAACGATCTGATGAAGACGATTACTGCAACGATTCCTGATCGCTCCGGTCTGGAAATTGAGTATCTGCTCAAGATTGGTGCGTATCGCACCGAAGGCGAGGTGCTAAAAGACGCACTCAGGCAGCTTCTCCTCTCCAGACCGGGATATCGCATCGAGATCGCGGTCAGATTGTATACCGATGGCAAAATTTCGCTTGGTAAGGCTGCCGAACTTGCCGGAATATCATTTGATGAGATGAAAGAGGTCTTATTGCAGCGCGGCATCGAACCCAAACTCGGTATCGAAACGATACGGGAAGCACTGGATGATATAGATGCATTGAAGGAGATTTAATGGACATAATCCTAAACACCACCGTTTTATCAAATTTCGCGTCGGTTGGTGCGTTGAATCTTATCAAAAGTCTGTTTGGTATGGCATATACAACTCATGAGGTACATGAAGAGATTTTGAGGGGGATATCCAGAGGATATCAGTACCTTGAAGATATCGATCACGAGATGTCTTTCGATGAGACTGGTTGGTTGCGAGTCATTGCGATACGCTCAAATACGGAACACCGATTGATGGACGATCTTTCGAAGCGTCTTGGGATGGGCGAGTCGTCCTGCATCGCTATAGCAAAAAGCCGCAAGATGATCTTTTTGAGCGATGATCGAACTGCAAGGCGTATCGCAAAGGAGAACGGTCTTCGGATATCCGGAACCATTGGAATACTGGTGAGATCTGTGGATAACGATATAATCTCGTTTTCGGAGAGTAATGTTATTCTTACAAAAATGATAGAAAAAGGATATATGTCTCCAGTAAATAATCTGGAGGAGATATCACCTCTAACCGAAGATGGGGGACGGCAGGTCTGATTGAAAAAAGACGCGAAGAACGTAAATTTACAAGGCAGGGATATGCATCCTGTATATTCAAGTGCCACCATAAGCACCCCCCGTCATTGATCGACGCTACTATCTTTACGCAACAATGAAAGAAATCGTCATCAAAGGAGCACGGGAGCCATAGCGTCAAGGATATCACGGTAACGCTCCCGCGGGACAGACTGATCGTGATAACCGGCGTCTCAGGTTCCGGCAAATCAACGCTTGCATTCGACACAATCTATGCCGAGGGGCAGCGGCGATGCATCGGGCAGCAGGAAACGCAATCTCCTCGTGCTCGACGAACCCGGGTGACCATGCTAACCGCCGTAACAATAAGTACCCCACACCCCACAACGATCGAGTGCGAATCCGTTTTGATCTCCGATCTCAAAGGTATGCTTGAGCGGATTGCGCCGCAAAATATCGAGTATGCGCACAATCTAAGGTGGGGTGATGACAACGGACACTCATATATGTGGGCAGCGCTGCTTGGTCAGAGTCTCTCTGTGCCGTTTTCCGGTGACTGGATGCAACTCGGGACGTGGCAGCATATCATCTTCATCGATCCGGACAACCGCCCAAGGGACCGGAAGTTGATCGTGCAGATCGTAGGTAGTGATCCACGCGGCATTCTTCTGATCGATCAGGACGGGATGGGTTTTGTGAAATCCGGTCACGGGGAACGGTCACCCCATCTGGTGCTGATAAGCCCCACTTACGCGGGGTTTTATATAAGATGGGTTCTGATTTGTCCAGCATGGAACGAGGAGAACTCTGTCACGATCGATGCACGGTTTTGCTACTGGCGGAGTACATGCAAGACAGGGGTGCAGCCAGACCGAATGCAAAAACGCTATGTACAGGCTCTGTACTTAAGTGCGGGGTTTGGTGACTGCAGGATGGGGGATTTATGCTCAAGTTGGCGATTGAATTCAAGAGAATCTTTTTTAGTCGTTAAAAATGCGCTCATCAAGAAAATACAGCTTAAAACGATAAAGCCTACCTTCACTATAATAAGGAATTATTATACATATATTAGTAATAAAGAAAAAGAAAAAAGTTCTTTGGATAACTTAATGCGGAATATATTTGTAGATATAGGAATTAGTATTTAAAAAGAGGAAATATATGCGAATTGAGTTTGAATATGAACGAGTTAGGCACATATAGCTGATTTTGATGAGAGGAAGAATATTTTTATGTACCACTATCCACCAGATTTAGTTGAAATAACTATAAAGCAATGGAAGCACATTAATTCAAGAATATTACACTCGTCACCACCTTTTCCAACAGAAGACGAGCTTAAGACAATATTGGATGTACTTTATCATGTAAGTTTCTTAACAGAAGAAA
>JAUWHQ010000080.1 GCA_030605805.1 Methanosarcinales archaeon
GATACGATCCTCTCGGGATCACGACGGTGCTTCAGGTCGGGGCAGGCAGGATAATGCGTGAAAAAGGGCGAAAACCCAGGAAACCGACGAAATCAACCACAATCTGGGCAGGCACCTACGAGGGCGTGGATCACCTGCTCAGGTCAGGAAAAGCAGGCAGACTCGGAAGTATCGGGACGGTTGTGATCGACGAGGTTCACACGCTTGCGGATGATGATCGCGGGCATCGGATAGACGGTTTGATAGCAAGACTGAAGCATATATCCCCGAAGACTCAGTTCATCTACCTGTCAGCGACCGTTGGCGACCCAACGTCCCTCTCAAAGATGCTTTTCGAAAAAGGTGTTTCCGGAAGACTGGTCAGGTATGGGATGAGACCTGTGCCAATCGAACTGCACCTGCTCTTTGCAGGCGGGCGTGACAAGATACGGATCATCGACCGGCTGGCACTGCGGGAATGGAATACGCGGTCATCGAAGGGGTACCGGGGGCAGACGATCGTCTTTACCAACTCACGCCAGAGATGCCATAAAATCGCAAAAAGCCTCCGGATACACGCCGCGGCATACCATGCAGGTCTGGCGCAGCAGGAACGGCGCCGCATCACGTCCGCGTTTGCCGCAGGCAGGCTCGAGGTGGTCGTGACAACAGCCGCCCTTGCAGCGGGCGTCGATTTCCCGGCGTCGCAGGTGATCTTTGAATCGCTTGCGATGGGCATCGACTGGCTATCTGTGCACGAGTTCCACCAGATGCTCGGGCGGGCAGGGCGACCAGACTACCATGACCTCGGGAAGGTGATGGTGATCGCTGAGCCTGACCGGAGATATCACGGCGGGGGCGAGACCGAGGACGAGATCGCATTCAAACTGCTGAAACAGGAGGTCGAGCCGGTCGATGTCGTGTACGAGGAGCCTGAACAGATGGAGGAGCTGCTTGCGTGTGCTGCGCTTTCGAAGGATCGGTCAGAACTGCGTGCCTTAAACGACCTGCTGATCGGTGGCGGAGATTTCGAGTATCTCTTCGGAAAACTGACAGAATACGGGCTTGTCGCCCAATCTGCCAGACTCACCGACTTTGGCAGGATCGTGACGACGCACTTTATCAGCATCGAACAGGCATTCCAGATCAGGGATGCGGTCAAGAAGGGCGAACCGCCGCTTGACACCGTGGTATCGCTTGAAACGTTCGAGGCAGCCTATTTCAAGGACGCCGGAAGGATTGCCACTGCCTTAAAGGTGCATATACCAACAAGGGTGTTTCAGGGTGCATCTTATGACCTCGTCTTCTCAGGGGAAGCGATTGCCGCTCTTGATAAGGACATTCGTGATCAGATTCTCTCTTTTGTCACCGAATTCATGGTATGTCCGTGTCCTGATACGCCTTACTGCGGTTGCGCCGAGCGGAAGTTCTCAAAGCGGCTGATCGAACTGCGATGCGAGGGGCTCAGCCCGAACAACATCGTGCAGGAGATCAGCGACGATTACGGGGTTTATGCATACCCTGCCGACGTTCTTGAGTATCTGGATCAGGTCGTGCGCAATCTTGAGGCGATCGAGATGGTTGCAGCGGTGTTTGGGAACGATGCTGTGAAGCGGGATGCAATGAGGATCAGGCAGGGGGTGGGGGGGTGATCGCGCAGTTAAGCGGGCATGTCCGGAGCAAAGCAGCGGTGATGGCATGTAAATCCAGGGACCCGTTTACGCAATCGGACTTGAATATGCCCCGGGTATCGTGCTGAATTCTTTCAGATAAACTCTCGTGTCAGGCAGATCGCATCCATTCAGTGCTTCCGAAACACCTCAGGAGTTCCGAACCCAAGCTCGCAGATATTTCCGTTAGATCCCAGTTGCCGCATGTCCCCGCCACATCCTCAGATCATCCACCAATTACAATATCTCGCTCCCTGGCAGCTATTCCATCTCCAGATTCACCCCGATCTCGCCGGCTGCTTCAATGATAAACCACCCAGACCATCCTTCACCAGACAGCAGTCCAACTCATCCCGTGGATCTTCAAGAAGCATCTTCTTCCTGTACTTATCGCTCAACAGAAGTTCCTCTCTTCCATCTGCTCTAACTTTCACCGGTCTCGGAAATCTCAGAAGTATCTGATCTGGTACCTGTATCCCTGCTCCACTAAAAAGAGCTGACGGTTGTTCCCGAAAGTCTGTTCAACGGTACCTTTCGAGACCAGTGTGTAGAAATGGGAGGTATGCTCTTTGGGCCTGAGAATACGCCCCAATCGTTGCGCTTCCTCCTGACGCGAACCATAAGTGCCTGATATTTGAATCATGACACTGGCATCAGGCAGATCCACTGAAAAGTTTGCGACCTTGGATACCACAAGTGTGTTGATGCCCCCCTTCCTGAACTCATCATAGAGCTTCTCTCTATCATCCTGTTTGGTCTTACCTGTGATAATCGGGAGGTCCAATGATTTGGCAAGCTTTTCTAACTGCGAGATGAATTGACCGATGATCAGGATGCTCTCACCTGCGTGGTTATCAAGCAGTTCACACACAAGCTCTTTTTTGCGCTGGTTCTCTGCCGCGATGCGAAACTTGGCACGTTTATCGGCATGGGCGTACTTGAGCTCCTCTTTAGACGAAAGAGGGATGCGATACTCGGTACAGATGGCTTCTGCGATATAGCCGCGACTCTCAAGCGTCTTCCACGGGACATCATATCGCTTTGGACCGATCAGTGCAAAGACATCATCCTCCTTGCCATCTTCGCGAACCAGTGTTGCAGTAAGCCCGAGTCGCCGTCTGGCTTGAATTGCCGTTGTTGCACGAAATACCGGAGCCGGGAGTAGATGTACCTCATCATATATAATTAGTCCCCAGTTATGCTCGGTAAAGATCTTCAGGTTGTGCAATGGATCGTCCTTTGTGTGACGATAGGTCAACATCTGGTATGTGGTGATCGTGATCGGCTTGATCTCTTTGATGCGTCCTGTAAACTCGCCGATGTCCGTTTCGTTGATGTGGGTCTTGGAGAGAAGTTCATCGCGCCATTGCCGGACCGA
Source organism: Methanosarcinales archaeon (assembly GCA_030605805.1). Taxonomy (GTDB): domain Archaea; phylum Halobacteriota; class Methanosarcinia; order Methanosarcinales; family Methanogasteraceae; genus Methanogaster_D. The sequence continues at coordinate 3,028 of JAUWHQ010000080.1, forward strand.
GACATTATTGGTGGCGATGATCAGAGTGTGGCTTGATATCTGAGCTATAGTTCCCAGTCCTATAATCGTCTTGCCCGAACCGCAGGGAAGAACAATCACTCCACTGCCCCCGGTCTTCTGTCCCGCACAGTAAAAGAGATCTATGGCTTCCTTTTGATAATCGCGAAGCTGAAAAGAGTCACCGTCAAGATCAATGCTGCGCAAAGTGATATCGAACCGATCCCCCTCCAGATATCCACACAGGTCCTTAACAGGGTAGCCTGCCTTTATCAATGCGTGCTTGAGATCGCCGCGTCTTGCTTGCGGTATGAAGAGTCCGGAAAGACCGTCATTATCCGCCCAAAAGTCTTCTAATGACTTATTGTTGCGGATTCGTTCCAGAACACGGGAGTCTTTCACAACAAGCTCTAAGCAATCCTGTGCGGCTTTGGCTTTCTGTAACACCAGCTTGCCATAAGTCTCATACCACTCCCTCATATCGACGATGACATTTGACGGGATGCTGTAACGCGAGAACTCTTCAAGCCCTTCAGTAATCTCTTTAAACGGCACATCCAGTGCTGCCGCATTCCAGAGCGAGAGTGGCGTGACCCGATACGTATGGATAAACTCCGGAGATTTTACCAGCTCTGCAAAGAGAGATAAAAAATCCCGGCATTCTACGTACCCCGGGTGTCCGACCTCAAGCATCAACGTGCGATCGCTCTGGATTACGAGCGGCTTCTGCGAGTTCATACAATATCCTTGATTTTGATTACGTAATCTAACAGTCCCTTACTGACTTTCTTTACCTCTGATTCGTAACGCTTATCAAAGGAGAGCGTCAGTTTGCTCCAATCTGCGGCAACAGGGCATCTAACAGCTACAAGTCCGTTGCGGAATTCTTCCATCAACTCTTTTGCTGGAAAATGAAATGTGATCCGGACTTCCCGTCTTATTATCGCAGGCTTCTTTGCTTTTGATTTTTCTCTTGCTTTTGCTCTTGCTTTTGAGCTTGAATCTCGTCTGGGAAAGACCGTGTCTGCACCGTCCGGGAGGAGCGTAAGATCCGAAGAGCGATGTTTTATGCGAAGAGGGATCAACTCCTTCCGCTCAAGATGCGCAAACAACCTGCCAGGTGAATGCACGATTCTAATCGCAGGTGTTATAGATTCAATCGTGAATCGGTCGATTTCGGGCAGATCTTTGTTTCCCTCGAGAAGCACAACATTCTCATAGAGAGTAAACGCGTCCGATGCTCCAGTCCACTCCTCGAGTTCGATTCGAACGTTCTGTGGCAGTTTCTGACCGCTCATGCCATCTAAGAGCTTGATCACATCAAAATCTTCTCTTTCGCTCAATTGAGTCAGGACCTTCTTTTTTCGAAGTTTTAAGATGTTTGTTCTGTCCTTTGCTACGACATCCGCAAGTTTTGTCAATTGCGCAAGAATCCGAACCGGATACAATTCCGATTCCACGTGCACCTCGAAATTCGGCTGCACGATAACTCTGGGCTCTATGATCTCACCGCTCATCACGTGCAAGAACATATCATTGACTCGAAACGCCAGAAGCTGGTTCATCTCGGGCAGGCATCCCTTATACTCTGTTTTAGAATAGGCAACCTCGATATATCCTAAAATGAGGGGTAATCCTTCAAGGAATCGTTCCACATAGCGACCTTCCACTCGCTCAAATGCATCCGTTTCACTCTCTGAAATTTGTATCCTCTTACCCCACCTTTCCTTACTCTCATGAAAATTGCCATACCTGCCATTCTTGGAATCCCCTTTATATTTATACTTGGGCTTCTTTGGAATGAGAAAGAATGGATGATGTTCTTTTAGATATCGAATCAATGAGGAGGTAGTGTACCAGACACCGGGCGTACAGGATTGCAAAATCTCAATAAGAAATCGCCTTGCTCTGGAAAAATCGAGTCCCGGCATAATACCAGTCGCTGATCCCCAGCTCGAGAACCCCGATAGCCTGCCAAGCACACTCGTATCGTAAAACTCATTGTTACCATCAAGATAATTTTTTACTAATAAATCCAGAAGCTTCTTCTCCTGCTCTATGAGTGGTAAATCGATGAACTTTTCATATCTCTTGGTATCAACGTCGATGTAATTGTCAGGAAATGACGGTTCACTGCTGCTATATCCCGCATAGCTCCCCTCTGTGTCATAGTCTGTGAACTCGAATGCAAGCGCGAGTGTATCGACATAATCTATCCACTCAGAATATCCTTTTGTCTCCACTTCTTTTAGTGCATGAGAATCGCTCATAAGTTTTGCCAATCGCTTTTGATCGGATCGGTTCAACTCATTACTCCGGTGTAACCGTTTCACATCGCGGTCCCGCACATACTCAACATAAGCATGCAGATCATGGCGCAGATCGTATTGGCTGGAAACGACGCTCAGTTCGTCGATATCTGTCGGAGTTAAGTCTGGTTTTGGTCGCATCATCCATTCCTCGCCTTCTTGATCACATGCCCTGACGTCTCCACAAGTTTCTGTATCGCGGGAAGCAGGTCACAGGGAAATGCGATATAATCATCCGGAAGCGATACAATGCTTTGCGAACCGGTGTATGACTTCTCGATCTGCACCTTGAGGCTCAGATCGCTTACCCGTGCAACCATCAGGTCTTCATGAATGATCTGTTTACCCCATCTCGTTTCAGCAATCTCAATTGCGGTGCGAAAACCGGATGAATTCTTTCTGAGCCACTCAAAAACACTCTCTTTTCGAACTGTCGTGAGTGCATTCCCGATCTTAATAATGCTTGCTCTTGCTTGCAGATTGGAGTTATGAATATTTAGAGTGGCGATCGTTGCCAGCACTTCCAGTACAACATAAGGGATTTTCATCAGATCCAAATCTACTGTGCCTGCATTGTCGGGCGCAATCTGTAGATACTGCTCGGGCGTTGGTGAGGTAACATCTTCCATGGAATCGTCAGGTAACCGGTAGTATGTCTTTCCGTCCGCCACAACTTTTACAAGGCAGCCCCACTCCCAGCCCGCCTCACAGATCTGTTCGCATGGGTGATTAGCATCCTCTCCGGTAAATATCTTAAGCATCACCGCGAGACTGTCGGCTGGTAGCCATTCATGCTCTTTAAGTTGTGAGAGTGCATAGAGTGTAACTTCAACGGGAGCCATATCGCCACTCCGCGTCCTGGTATCGGTTTTAACGGACGCACGCCAGCAGGCTTGCTGCCAATCCATAAGAAGTCTTGCTCTGAACTTTTCACCTCCGATAGAGAGATTGCCATCGTTGATTCTGAGTGTGAACGATTTTTTCTTTGAGTTTGACAGAGGAGATGGTCTCTCTCCCCCTCCGATAATCTCAAGCAGCTTATCACGTAGTACCGCTCTCTTGAAATCCCCGGCTTCTTTAAATGTCGAAGCCTTGACGACAGGTGGAAGAAAACTCCTGAATTCCGGTGGAAAACAGAATCGCAAGCGTTCCAGCTTGGTAGAGTTGGTATATGTTTCTCGTTCTATTGCGATGAGCACACCCTTTCGCACCAGATTATTCTTCACTTTTTTAAATGTTTCTTTATACCGCTGGGTAAAAGTCCCGTAATAATGCCCGTTCACTGGTTCTGAGCAGCCGTATAGTCTCTCGAAGTACTCGATACCAACTTCTTTCTTCATCTTATTGAGCAGGTGGAGGAATGCAACTTCCTCATAAGTTAATGAGTTCAGTGCTTCCTGTATACCAATTGTTGAGATGAAGAAGTTCTCAAAGATCTCACGAGAAGTCGCCTCCTTGGCAGGAAAACCACGACTTTTGCAGATCGCCTTGATATCGGAGTCATTAATATCGCTTTTGCACATCTGCTTCAGCATACTTTGCGTATCCATTCAATCACACCTCTTTTTGAGTATATCTTAAGTACTCTGTGTCGATGACTTTTTTCCTCCTTTTTAAAAGCGGGGCATCGATTATAATACTTACCAAAAGACTAAAAAATTATCTGAATATGGAGAATTTTCATCACCCCAGTGTACATCCCCAGTTTCACGCCAGTTATCAACACCAATGGAGGCTCTCTGGCTAAATCAGGCTGTGAGAGGGGGTTTTCAGCCGGTTCCCTGTACACCGGCAGTGGATCATAGCCCAGTTCTTCCAATCGCTCTATAATATATCGCCACTTTCCTGGATGGCGTCAAAAAGCATTATAGGAATCCATCATATTTCCTGTACACCTCGGGATAGTCCTTGAATTTCGTCATCTTTGGGTATACCCCGCAAAATTGGTCGCTCCTTGGTCAGTTGAGAACTAACGCAATGACATCTGGGTTAAGTAGAGATTCGATTGCACCAATCGGGGATGATCTCGGTCTACGCGTTTAAAACCCGAGACAGCCGGTGATCAGGAGAATTCGAAGATAGCCCACCCCACAAGGTTTATGTCTCTTCCCCCTGATTCCAGTTGATGGAAAAAAATGCGCAGCAGCCCAAACTTCCACCGAAGTCACGCTTCAGTGAGTGGTATCACGAGCTGCTTGCTGCGGCAGAGATCATGGATGTCAGATACCCGGTCAAGGGTCTGTATGTATGGCCTCCATTCGGTTTTTCACTACGAAATAAGATTTACTCGATCATACGGGAACTCCTGGACAAAGACGGTCACGAAGAGGCGTTATTCCCACTTTTAATCCCTGAAAATGAATTCATGAAGGAAGCAGAGCACATAAAGGGATTTGAGGATGAGGTTTACTGGGTCACGCACGGAGGCACCGCGCCGCTGGACGTGAAACTCGCGCTCAGACCCACGAGCGAGACAGCGATCTATCCGATGTACAAGCTCTGGATCAGGTCACATGCGGACATGCCGCTTAAGCTCTACCAGATTGTGAACACCTTCCGGTACGAGACCAAGCACACGCGTCCGCTCATCCGCCTGCGTGAGATCACGTCGTTTAAGGAGGCGCACACCGTGCATACCGACTGGGACGATGCGGCAAAACACGTAGATCGGGCGGTTGAGCTTTATCAGGAGTTTTACAGCAGGCTTGCAGTCCCGACCATCGTTTCAAAGCGTCCTCCCTGGGATAAGTTCCCTGGCGCAGATTACACGCTTGCAGTCGATACCCTGATGCCTGACGGCAAGGTTTTGCAGATAGGGACGGCGCACCATCTTGCAGACCGCTTTGCAAAGACATTCGGGATCACTTACGAGGATCCAACCGGTGAGCAGCGATATGCGCACCAGACCTGCTACGGCATATCAGAACGATCCGTGGCTGCCGTGATAAGCGTGCATGGCGATGATCGCGGGCTTGTGCTGCCTCCGGAGGTCGCACCGGTGCAGGTGGCGATCGTACCGATCCTGTTTGGGGACCGCGATGTGAATGAGAAGGTGTTAAAAGCGTGCGGAGATCTGCGTGATCTGCTCATGGATCAGGGGCTTCGTGTCAGGATCGATGACAGCGATGAGCGCCCTGGCGCCAAATACTACCGATGGGAACTGCGGGGCGTTCCGGTGCGAATCGAGATCGGACCAAGGGATCTTGCACAGAACTCGTGTATGCTGGTGCGCAGGGACACGTCACACAAACGATCGGTGCCGATCGACGAGATCGCATGCGAGGTGCGAGACTGCATGGACGCGGTGGCAACTGATATGTACCACGCCGCCATAGAGGCATTAAACTCGAGAATGTTTGACTGCGAGACACTGGACGAAGTATCAGAGAGAACGGCTGATGGAATTGCACGGATATGCTGGTGTCTTGACGACGATTGCGGGCGCGAGATGGAAGATGTGACAGGCGTCCACATACTCGGGATACCGGTCGAGCCACAGGGAAAGACCGGACCGTGCCCGATCTGCGGAAGAGATGGGACCCCGGTGCTGATGGCTCGAACATATTGAAAACAAAGAGAGGGATTAATATCAAACTAAAAAAACGATCCGTTTTACGGAAAGTAAACAGAAATAGGGAAGTTGCTGACGTTGAAGCAGTGGACAACCAGGCACAGCCAGTACAGCCAGCGCAGGAGAGTGCCGATTCCGAGCGCCTTGGTGCGTTCGTGCTCCCTGGCGATCCGATAGGGACGACAGAGGAGTTTCGTGCTGGTGCGCAGACTTATGAGAACGCGGGCAGTATCTGTGCAACTGCCACAGGAACGGTTAAAATCAATGACAAAGACCGAACCATCTCTGTAATTCCAAGTACAAGCACCCCACCGGTTCTCAAGAGAGGAGACGTGGTTATCGGGCAGGTCACCGGGCTGCGGGAATCGCTCGTGCTTGTAGCGATTGCCGGAGTAAAAGGAGTCATCGATAGGGCGATTCCTGACGTGGGACCCTCCGTCATCCACGTATCCAACATCAAGAATGCGTATGTCAAGGATATCTCGCGTGAGTTCGGATTATTCGATATCGTGAAGGCGAGGATCACAGATCTCAAGAACATGCGCCTTGACACGTCAGAACCTGAACTTGGGGTCATGAAGGCATTCTGCTCAAAATGTAGGACCGCGATGACCGGAAACGGCTCCAAACTGGTGTGTCCGGAGTGCAAACAGGTAGAAACAAGAAAAACGTCCACGGATTATGGAACTGGTATCATCTGAGCCGGCGGTCATGGATCGGGTGATTGAGTATTGCAAACGGGTTGACAGGGAGTTTAAACTGAAAATGGGTGATATTATTTGGTTCGAGAAGCAGAGGCGACTTTTATCCACATAGCGATATTGACCTTCTGCGATGGTTAGTTGGATATACAACAACACGAAAGACGTGGAGACATGGGTTGACAATACTCTTCGCGTCTCTCTTGCCTTTCTCGTTAAATTGGAAATAGAACGCGAGGGCGCAATGACGCAAAGAACAAAAATCATCCTGTTGGTGATCATGTTGCACGGGCATCAGTCGCCCTCGTGTTCATGGTCAGATTGACCATTACAGATTTTTATGAATTTATGGATCTGATTAACGATTGTATCGAAAGACAAAGCCTTTGATGGCAGTGTTATTCTTTTATACAAATATTGACATGATATGGAGCACACCCTCATGAAGATCATGGTTGCAGAGTACGCGGTTGCAACCGGTGACCCTGAAATCATCGGCGAAGGATGCGCCATGCTTGCATCGCTTGCAAACAGCTTCGACGCATCCGGGCATCAGGTGCGATATCCTGCAAGACATCCGGTCACCGGAATCCGAGGGGAGGGGGTCAAATGCACCGATTTCGAACGATCGGTCGAAGAGATCGCGCGTACGTGCGATGCAGGCATCGTAATCGGTCCTGATGATATTCTCACCGGTCTGACCATGCTTGTTGAGGAGAACACGGTCAATCTCGGCTGTCCAAGCGAATCGGTCAGAAAATGCGCAGACAAACTCGTATGTTCGCAGATCCTGTCGGATAACGGGATCGCTGTCCCTGAAATGGTTGACGATGCCAGGATGTATGTGATCAAACCGAGATGGGGCTGTGCTTCGGAGGGGATATCGGTCGTGCCGGAGAAGGTGGACCCGGGCGACGGTTTCATCGTGACTGAGTTCGTGGAAGGGGAGCATCTGAGTGCGAGCCTGATCATCGGCGAAACGACGCTTCCGCTCACCGTGAATAAGCAGGTGGTTGAGGTTGGGGCAGGGATCGGGTACGACGGCGGGATCGTGCCGTACCACACGCCCCGGTGGGACGAGATCATGGACGTAGCTGCGTCTGCGGCGCACGCGCTCGGATGCAGGGGCTATGTCGGGCTTGATATCGTTGCAGGCGACCGGCTGTACGTGGTGGACGTGAATCCGAGACCGACAACCTCGATACTCGGGATTGTGAGGGTCATCGATCACGAGATAGGGGATCTGCTCATCAGAGCGAGGTTCGGGGGGCTTCCTGATGCAATCGGGATCACAGGATCGTTTTCATTCACAAAGTCGGATCTGGCGGAGATATTAGGGGCATTGAAGATCGAGGTGCCGGTATTTGATGAGGAGGAGGTTGCACCTACGAATTACAGTCAGGTGTTTAGGCGGTGTTGATTCAAACCCAAGTTTCCCACCCAAAAATCAAAACCGCCATCGTACGGCAGCATGCCTCTAAAATTTCTGCTATTTCTTGGTCGTAGCCTTCTTCATTTAATTCCCATCGACTTTAGATGCCCCCTCCTTACAATGTTCTCGCTTTGAAACAACTCCAGTATCGCTTTCTGCTGCGATTGAAGACTCATTAACTTAAGAAACTC
>JAUWHQ010000015.1 GCA_030605805.1 Methanosarcinales archaeon
CAATTCGGAATCCAGGATAGCTGGTGTCCGGATTCGCTGATCCAGCATCAGTCTACCGATCCTTGCAGCGCAATCCCTCTGTGTCACCTCAAAATATCGGGTCATTTCAACACCTCCGCGGTCATGGCAGAGGGTAGCCCCCTGTCGGCGATCTCCGGCGATTCGATACGTGCCGGGGCGCGATCGAATTTTGCAGTGAAATCACTCTGATTTGTGATAGCCGCCAGCATGTCAGACATTCGTGCAATTCGTACCATTCGTGTTATTCGTGATCTCTCGATGCTGATTTTATCACGAATAACACGAATCCGGCTATCGCCAGAATAGCGCAGATTACACAGATCCGGATGCCACATCCAGGACCTCACGGTACGCCGCAAACATCTCTGCCCTGATATCATCCACCTGATCCGCACCCGGCTCGGCAAATATCCATACCTGATCCTCGCCGCCGTGCACGATCCTCGGACATGCAAGCATGTCAGTGCTCGACAGCCGGTATGCGACCTCAACCCCGCTCGGTGCGATCCATGCATCAGTATCTGTGAGTTTCAGGACCAGTTTGCCCCAGTCGAACCTGCTCTTCGTCTTGATCACGGCGCTGAGATGGACGCGCTCTCCTGAAGCGTACTCATCGATCCCGCTTTTGAACCGCCTGTATGCAGGGTCGCCCGGATCCACTGACACCTTCTTCAGGAAACGCTCTGCCACGTCGGCAAAGAATGGGGCAAGCCTGCGATCATCCGGTTTCGGCGTTGCGAGCGATACCCCGACAAACGTGACTGCGCTCAGCAATACCCCAATCAAAACGCCGTGTTCGATGAGAAGTGGTGAAATATCATCCAATTTCCCGAAATACGTAGCTTCTGCAATGATCAGTGCGATCTGCGCGCCGCCGCCGATGACCAGCCCTGCAAGAGCCCCCTGCGCGGTCGCACGCCTCCAGAAGAGTGCGCCCATGATCGGAAGGAAATATGAAGCGGTACCGATGACGGTTGCCATGATGACTGCATCAAGAATGGTCTCGACATGCATCGAGATTGCGGCAGAGACGATGACCATCGCCACGATCAGGACGCGGTTGATGGTTCGCATCTCGCCCATGGTCGCGCCGGGTTTAATGAACCGCTGGTAGATGTCCCTTGATAGGCATGATGCGCCCGATGTCGCAAACGTGTCTGCGCAGGACATCGAGGCTGCGGCAAAGCCTATCGCGATTGCTGCGATGACGACTGGTGATGCTGCAAACGTGTCCAGGATGAATATGAGGTACAGCTGTTCGGCAACGTGCGGATCAGGGGGCACTTCATACAGCGAGTGCAGTCCGATCGCCGCAAGGAAACATGCGCCGAACACGACCGCAATCAACACCGAGCCGATCAGCATTCCTGACCTGGCTGATTTCACGTCTCTTGCCGCCCATACGCGCTGCCACGGGTCCTGCTCAGTTACCCAGCCCGGAAGCATGGCGATCTGCATGATAAAGACGCCGACGATCCCGCCAAGTGCGAACAGATTCCAGAAACCGGGCTCCATAGCGCCGAACAGGTCTGACACGGATACGTCCTGCCCGTGCGCCGGCGTAAAGAGCGCAAGTGCGCCAATCATAATCGCAAGAGCTGCAAGGAAGATAAACTGGATCGTGTCGGTCCAGATGACCGCTCGCAGACCCCCGAGCGTCACATAGAGCGAAATCGCGATGATCATGATCGCTGCCGAGTAGATCGGGGGTATGCCGTAGAAGACCTCCAGCACATAGCCGAACCCCTTGAAATCGGCGACCGCAAAGAGTATCATCACGATCGCAATCGCAATCGCAATCGGCGCCCGCAGCACCGGACCATACCTGATCTCAATCAGTTCGGGCTGTGTCAGCGACGGGAGCCGTTTGATTCGCGGAACAAGGACGGCGATTAATGCAAGCGCAATAATATTCGGTGCAACAAAGATCCAGATCGATCCGAGCCCGATTGAGAGGAACATCCCGGTAACGCCGAACAACGCACCCGCGGTGAGCCATGACGCCGCCGCAGACATCCCGATGTTTGCAGTCCCGATCTCCCTTCCCGCGATCCAGAAATCGGTCATAGTCCGCTGTTTCTTTGCAAAATGCCATCCAATCGCGACCAGTGCAGCGATATATAATACGAGTAATATCAGGAACGTGTACATGTCATCTCACCAATACCTTTTTTCGCGTAAATTGCGTCGTTGTGGTCGCATAAGGCATCGGGCTCGATGGCATATATACCTGTTGTTTTTACCGCTCACGAAAACCCCAGATGCCGCAAACCCCATGCATGAGCACAGAGCGGCGCCCCCATAAGTATTACAATGCCAGCACACCGATTATAATCCATGGTCACGTCCCAGATATCTCCGCTCATCGCATTTGTCGCTGGAATCGCAAGCGTGCTGTCGCCGTGCGTACTTCCGCTGCTTCCCGCAATCATGGCATACTCTGCTGAGACTGGGAAACTGCGACCCATCGCGATTGTATCGGGCTTATGCATCTCCTTTACGGCGATGGGCGTGATAACATCCGCATTCGGCTCTGCTATCTACGGATATCTTGGATATATGGAAACCGCCGCCGAAATTATTATTATCTTGCTTGGACTGGTCATGATCTTCGATATCCCGATCTTCGATAGAGTTGGGACGCTTGCGACTCAAAATATGCCCCGCGAGGGTTTGTTCGGTGGTCTGCTGCTTGGAATGTCGCTTGGCATCATCTGGATCCCGTGTGTCGGTCCGATACTCGGCGGCATCCTGACGATGGTTGCGCTCGACGGCAACATCCTGCACGGGGGACTGCTGCTCTTTGTCTACTCGCTCGGGCTCGGCATCCCGATGCTCGGGGTGGCGTATCTTGCCAGCGCATCGACCGGGCGCATCAGGGCGATATCGGAGCACAGCCGGCTCATCAGGAGGATCGCGGGGTGCGTATTGATCCTGTTTGGAATCGGGATGTGGGCAGGGCTGATATGATGAGTGGTACGTTGAGTATGTAGGATAGGTTGGGTGGTATATTGAGTAGTGCATTGTGTGGTGCATGGGGGGAGTAGGTTTGGGCATAAAATGGGTTGCCGCGTTTGGTATCGTCGTTCTGTCGGTTATAGCCGTATTCCAGGTCGCGATGGACCCCGCCCGCGAGATACCTGATCCATACTACCGGGCTATCGGACATGATATCACGAGCGAAACCAAACTGCGACAGACTCTGCCGCTCCTTGAGGACGCATATCAGGAGAATTATTTCGATTGCTCGGAGATGGCTGCGCTCATCGAGTGGTATCTCGAAGGGCATGGCGTCGATACGATGATCGTCACTGGAGAGCATAACCAGCCACACGATGTCTCTGTTGGCGGGTTTGAATACAAAAATAATTCCGGGGATCACGCGTGGGTCGTATCAAACATATCAGGAAGGAGTTTTCTCATCGAGCCAACCATGGCACGCATCGTTCCGGAATCGCTTGAACGATACTACTTTCCTGACAACAGATATAGCGACATCTATGACGTCGTGGACTCGAGCAGGTGCGCCTACGAATATGACTGGTGGACGGTGGTGGAGATCGATTCTCCTCTGCCGTTTCCAACCCCGGTCCGGTTACCTCCGGTATCAGGGCTTGAATCGGATATATTCGATCTGGTGAATCAGGAACGCGAGAAAAGCGGGTTTGCCGCCCTGAACTGGAACGAAGAGATCGCAGGTGCTGCCCGGGCGCACAGCCGCGATCTTGCCGGCGCAGGCGGTGCAGGGGGCGTGGGTATGAAACGTGCGCCCGGAGATATATTGCGGGACAATGACATCTATTATTTTGATATTACAGCATGCCGCACGCTTTCGATGCCGGGTCCGGTCTATAACTATGAAGAGTTCCTGAAAAACTGCATCAATGCATGGAAGAGCGACGAAACAGGACCGCAGATCACTGAACCCGATTTTGACGAGTCTGGGGTGGGCGCAGCAGTGGGTCCGGATGGATGCGTGTATTTCACCCATATCTCGATTGGGAGGATCTACTGCGGCTACAAGAACGCGCCGTGCTGCGCAGAGCAAGGTTATTATCCATGGTGCTATAAACCATGGAAATGCGATCGAGGAATATGTAAATAAGCGATGGCAAACAGGTAGATACTCATGGCGATCCGCGACATAAAACCGACAAGGTCCGAGCTCATAGAACTGAAAAAGAGGATCAAACTCGCAGAGAGCGGGCATAAGCTGCTGAAGATGAAGCGCGACGGTCTGATCCTTGAGTTCTTTGAACTGCTCAACAAGGCAAAGGATGTCCGGTCCGAGCTTGATACCGCTTATGCGGCTGCAAACGAAAAGATCGGGCTTGCAAAAGCTGTCGAGGGTGCTGTTTCAATAAAATCGACAGCGTTTGCGCTCAAGGACATGCCGCACATCGAACTTAAGAGTAAGAACGTGATGGGCGTGGTGGTTCCGAAGATCGAGTCATCCCAGATACGAAAGAACCTGTGCGACCGCGGATACGGAATCATAGGGACGAGTTCTTGCATCGACGAGGCAGTGGAGGCGCACGAGACCCTCGTTGAGAAGATCATCGTTGCGGCTGAGATCGAGACCGCGATGAAGAAACTGCTCGATGACATCGAACGGACCAAGCGAAGGGTCAACGCGCTCGAGTTTCGGGTGATTCCCGAACTTACCGGGGCAGAACGGTTCATCGAACTGCGCCTCGAAGAGATGGAGCGAGAAAACACGTTCAGGCTGAAGAGGATCAAGGCATGATTGATCTTGCGGATCCGGAACTCCGTGGGGAACTGTTGCGGTGGGCATGGCTCATCTCGATTGCCATGCTCGTGCTCGGATATGCCATCATCGCCCTCAAGATCACGGGGCGGTTTTAGGGAGCTTAACAAGTAATGCTATGCCGGGAGCGGGCTTTGGGACAATATTATTCGACCGACAGCCTCACCACTCCGCGACCCGCCTCCGCAAGTTCGGGCCACACAAGACTGAGCGCTTTGACATATATGCATAGTCCAGACTCATTTTTGCCTGTAGACACCGTTGAAGTGGT
>JAUWHQ010000059.1 GCA_030605805.1 Methanosarcinales archaeon
ATTCCCATTGATTCGAGCACCTCTTTCAGTAGCCTGTGTGCGTTCTCTCCGAACACCCTTGCCCATCGTAAGTGCGTATAGCGGTTCGCTTTTTCAGGATCGGCGTTTCTGATCAATTGAAGCACTCTACGCGAGCACATAAGCGTTAAAATGGAAACCCAGATCAAAGACTCTATTACGTCCAGATTTGTACTGTCTATCTGCTCCATACGGTAGTAACTCTTCAATTCCTTGAATACCATCTCAATCTCCCATCTTGCGCCATACAAACTGGCAATATCCTCAGCAGACAGCCTTTCAACTGGAATATTGGTTATATAGACATGGTAATCACCAGTTTCCTTGTTGAGAACCGCAACAACCCGAAAGAGTTTGGTCACAGTGCTTTGTTTTCCCCTGTATTTCCGTCTCTTGAATTTGACCTCGACCATCACATCGAGCACGCCTCTTTTAAGGTGTGGCAGAACATCTTTTAGCTTTTTTCCTTCAACAGAGATTGCATTTCCTCTGTACTTCTGGTTCAGGCTGACAATTATTGGATTGGCATTACTTTTCAGTCTGCTTACGAAACTACCGTGGTATTTATTGATTTTATCAAAAATACCATACTTAAAGAATCCAAGATCGAAAAGAAGTATTCTATCCTTTACCCAGGGACCAATCCGGAGTGTCTTGATCTCAGATGTCCGTTCCGGGAATATTTTAACGGATTTTACGCCATCTGCAACTGCGCTCACGACGCACGAAACTTTAACCCCTGCTGCAACCCTTGTTGATCGAGTGGCTGGCCAAAGATCGGCGAGAGACTCATGCAGCCTGATAATCGTACTATCCTGAATTATAATGTCTTTGAAACCGTTTAACTTCTCACCCAGTGCGCGAGATTGCTGCTGCGCCTGAAATTCTATCGCATGTAGGACGCATTCACGAAGAAACGCCACCAGCTCTGGCGTGAATCGGTCGTATAAAGCGCCATCGCTCAATTCTATGTTCGCTTCTGTCTCGTACCGTCGTTCAAGTGCTCTGATAGATCTCAGAAAATCGACGCCAAATCCGAGTATTAGAACCCAGAAGAATGTAACAGGATCAACCTTACGCTCACGTTTGATAAATCCGGTTTTTCGAGCGAAATTTCGTAAGAACTCCTCTGGAAACATCTGCACGAGATATTCAACACTTGGATCGGTTTGTTTAGTATGATTGTCCATGCCATCACCCTCAGACAACCATGATTGTAGTTATTGTATATAAACATTGTGATGGTTTAGTGACGCCTTAACCGAACACCGATGCACATAAAACCTTCTCGAAAACGGAGGGCACCAACCCGGTGTAATATAACAGTCCCGGTTCGTGTATTCATGAGCCATTCATAAGCCACTCGCCCCACCTGAACAACCGATCTCGAGCTACCCAAAGTTTAACGCTCCCTGAAACAACGTGAAATCGATGGAAACAAACTCTGCGAAGAATCGGACAGGATCGCTTGAGCTGGATTTTGATCCGTCCTATCTCGCACGCTGCGCACAACTCGCAATGGTTCTCGAGGTCTCCGCATCCCCGAAACCGGGCAACGTGGATCGAGACCACGATTACCCTGACACGACCTTCGAGCACTTCCTCTCGTCCGCAATCGGGACATATCCGGTGCTCGAAGAGGCTGCAAGGTCACAGAGCGGCGTCGGCGCGCTGATACACGCGGCAGCAAAGGAATCGCTGCGATGGCAGCACGGGGGAAACACGCACTTCGGCGCGTTCGTTCTGCTGATTCCGTTGCTGATGGCTGCCGGAAGCGGCAGGCGTGTTTCTGAGATCGTTTTTGGTACCACGGCAGAGGATGCTGCCGAATTCTACCGTGCGTTTTCAATTGCGAATGTTCGTGTGGACGCAGTTCCGGAGATCGATCTCGAAGACTCGGGATCCATCGACAAAATCCTGGAAGAAGAGATCGGGCTCTTCGATCTGATGAAACTCTCTGTCGATCATGATCTGATCGCAAACGAATGGGTAAACGGGTTTAAGCGGACATTCAGGTGCGCAGATCTGATCCGGGAGAAGGCGGATAAAATGAGCATCAACGATGCCATCGTGTGTACGTTTTTGCAGATGCTTGCAGAGACTCCTGATACGTTTATTCAGACGAAATTCGGAAGAGGAAAGTCGATTGAGGTCAGCGAGCATGCGTCAATGATCATCGCAGGCAACAGGGATCTAAATTCGATAAAATCGAGAGTCCATGAATTTGACCGAAAATTGATCCGCGAGAAGGTAAATCCGGGATCGACTGCGGATATTATAATCGGCGGGCTCTTTGTTGCGCTGGTCCGGGGGCTGCGGGTTTAGCAAGGGATTTTCTGGCTACATGAACAGTTTCCGCAGACTGGGGGCATTTTTTGGGCTTCTTTGCTGTGTTGATGTGGTGATAAATGTTTGGTTAACTTGTTTAAGAAAGGTGGCGCGTGGTAAATGAGGTATTCTGATAATTGTCCGACAGCCGGGGGATTTGAAAAGTTTAAATACGTGGCAAGTTACAATTAAACTGTAGTGGGTTGTGCCCGGAAGGGATCACAAAATAAAACACAAAAAAGGAGAGTGGAAATAATGTTGAAGCGCAGAAAACGGATGTGGTTTGCAATACTGCTGCTACTCGCGATGGTAGGACCAGCAGCGTGCGAAATAGTCGATATAACACATACATACACCGATTCATACACATTTTCAGAAATCACCGTAACCGCCAGTATAGGCACCGAAGTTGATACTATGGTGGAGTATCCAGAAGCGGATTATCCGTATGGCTTATGTGAGGTGCACTTCTATCCACCTTCGTCGCAGACGGTTACTGGTGGATCAGGTGGATATGGGAGCGTAAAGTGGAAAGTTGTATTTGGATATAATTACATGAAATCTGATGACTATATTCTGACTGCATACAATGTATCGAATCCCGGAGATAACAAATCTGTTGTAGTTCCATTCCGAGGGGAAGATCGACCTAATGTAAATTGCTTTGTGCTTTACGTCCCCAATCCCGGAATTGCAGAAGTGAGAGTGGGCGATATAGCTTATGTGCGTATTTCTATTGAAGATCCCTATGGATGGGATGATATAACAAGTGTTACTGTCGATCTGACTGATTTTGGTCTTGGATCAGAAGTTGCTGTTAATAAAATAACGAGACCCGACCATACCGGGAACTTCATACACTTCTATAGTGAAGATCTTGTCATACCTGATGTACCATTTCTCCGCATAAGTATGGTTGCCATAGACAAGAATGGCGCACCTCTTATTGAAGAAAGAAATGTGACAGTGCATCCTGCTGCTCTCAAACCAACGCCAACTCCTACACCCAAACCGACACCAACGGCTACATCAACACCTGTGCCCACTTCTATGTCAACGCCAACGCCCACACCAGCATCCAAGCCTACTCCAGTAACAACGGTCATAGAGACGCCAGAAGAGGTTGCGGTGGAATCTGAAGAAGTGGAAGATACGGTTGACGAACCCACGACTGACGAGACTCGTCCGGTACAAGTAGAGTTAGAGATTGAAGTGGTGAGCATACCAGGATTCACTGCAAGATTCGCAATCCATGGTTTACTCATGATCGCTGCTTTGCTTAGATACAGACGAAATCAGTCATAGGAAGCGGGGGCGATCACCATTCTTGTAGAAAAATATTCTAAGCCAATGACACATAAGATGATGCAGAATCGATATGTCAAAAATATTTTCGATAAATTTAAATATTATAGATTATCTATAATTATCACCATAGCAGTTCTTGTGATATTATTGATTCGATATCCCACAGAGGCATGTCCCGATAACGCGAGATACATCCTGAGCGCGATTTCTCAAAGTTTGGCTGCTTTACTCGCCCTGGTGTTTACTATTACATTAGTAGCAGCTCAAATGACGAGAAGATACACTGCGATGGATGAAATAATATTTAGATCAGAAACTACCGCTTTAATGTCTGCTTATGGGATTGGAATAATTTTACCAGTTCTAATGCTGAAATTTGGATTCTGGTATAAAGGAGTAATTGTATCGATTTGTATTGCTGCTTTTTGCGTATTTTCGTTATTTCCATTTTTGAGAGGAGTGAACACGACGTTGAAAGAGATTGGAATTGCTAATTTGGTCGAAGAGGCAGAAGAGGCACTTTATTTAGGATTTGAGGCAAAAGCAATCCATCGAGTTGTTGAATTGGAAGAAATAGGCGAAGATGTAGTAAAACGAAGGCGGGAAGAGAGAGCCGTTCAGATCGTAAATGGATTGGCGTCTATCGGAACGGAAGCACTTGATAATAATAAAAAATTTGAGAAGCTAATATTACGTGTTGTAAAAATATTGTCCCGCATGGGGTTGCAAGCAGCAAATAACAAATTGGATAATGCGGTATTGCACGTTGGGGAGGGATTAAAGGATATCGGAGTCAAGATTGCAATTAAGCAATGGACTTCAGAAATGCGGAGTGTTATAATTGGATTAGAACGGATCGGGAGTTCAGCTGCCGAGAATGGATTGAACGCCAAACATAGTATAGTAATTGGGTTATGGGTTTTGGGTGCTGCTGTGAAAGAATATTTGCCTGGATGTGCTGGTGATGTAAAGAGAAGTCTTAAAAAATTGGAAGAGAATATCGATAGAGAGTTGTGGAATTCGTGTTTTGTTAAAGCAAAAGATCAAATAAATCAAATAGATGCACTTGAAATAAAGTATCTCTACGAATTCAAAGAGTATTATGATGGTGATGGTGCGAGCTATTGAAACGCTATAAAGAGGTGCGATAAAATGATCCAGAGTGCAGAAATATATCAAATATCGAATATTTTCGATATTGATATAAAAGTGAAGTATGAAGTACCTAAATATCAACGAGAATATATTTGGGGAAAAGAGCAATGGGAGAATCTGTTTAATGATATATCCGATAGTGATGAGGGGCATTTTCTGGGCTCTATTATCTGTATAAACAACGGGGTAGACGCATTAGGCATAACACCGCTGGAAGTTATAGATGGCCAACAGAGACTTACAACCATCTCTTTATTATTTGCTTCTATTTATAATAAACTTCGGAACGATGAACGAAACGATGACGATTTTATAACTGAAAGGAATAATTTAAAACATAGATTAACCCAAAAAAAGTGTGAAAACACTCCGAAACTTGAATTGTGTTACCAAAATAACAATTTTGAAGATTATAATGCCATATTAGCAGAGATCGGCTTATACAACCTCTCTGATAAACCGTCCAATCTAGGCAATAAGCGTATCTATAAAGCTTATCAATATTTCAATGAAAATCTCCGTGATCTCGAGTATCACCGAGTCATGGAAATTTTATATAAAATAAATTCAGCTTTGTTGGTTAAAATTGAGGTGAACAGCCACTCAGACGCATTCGTTCTTTTCGAAACTTTGAATAATCGTGGAATGCCCCTTTCTGCCATAGATATTATTAAAAATAAGATTTTATCGGAGTTGGATCATAGAAACGTTAGATCAGTAGACGATGCTTATGACGAATGGTTAAAATTGGTGGGTAATTTGCCCGATCACTCAATTCAAGAAAGATTTCTAAGACAATATTATAACGCATTTAGGTACAAAGAAAGAATAAAAGTAGAGAAGTTTCATAGAGCTACGAAACGTAACCTAATCAAGATATATGAGAATCTAATAAACCAAGATTCCGGATTTATTTTTGATGAATTGATTGAAAAATCCAGAGCGTATAACTTATTCGTAGAGCCGGATGACAATGGAAGCGATAGCGAATATCACAGAGGGCTGACTGATTTATTACACATCGGGGCGGCTCCGTCTTACACATTTCTACTGTACTTATTCGCAGAGCATGAAAGTAATCACGAACTCATTGAAGGGTCGATAAAGTTTTTAGTGAAATATTTTGTTAGGAGAAATTTAACAGATTTTCCAAGAACGAGAGACCTTGACACTATCTTCATGGGGCTAATAACTGAATGTGAGCGAAACAGAGACGATTTAACTCCATCCATCATTAGTAACTATTTAACTCAGTCTATGAGGTTCTCTGATATCAATACATTCAAAGAAAAGCTGGTAGGTGACATTTATGATGATAATGTTGCAGTTACTCGATTTATACTCTGTAAGATAGAAGAAGAGCACCAAACAAAAGAAATCCATACCGACTTATGGGCACGAGGCAAAAACAAAAAGTTCGTCTGGACAATAGAGCATATTTTTCCAGAAGGGGTTAATATTCCTAGAGAATGGGTTGATATGGTCGCAAACGGCGATGAAAACAAAGCAAATGAATTACATGTGGCATGGGTTCATAAATTGGGCAATCTAACAATGACGGGCTATAATTCTAATTTATCGAACTTTTCCTTCGGAGAGAAGAGAGATCGGAAGAATAATAAAGGCGATTACATAGGTTACAAGAATGGATTGTACCTAAACAAAGAATTGGCAAATAAAGGCTCATGGACCACAGAAAAGATTAAAAATAGAACTGGTGAACTCATTGCAGAGGCTTTAGAATTGTTTAAATTTGATAATGAGAGGATTGATTAACCAGCACCGGATACACAATGCAACACGCCAATGCCCCCACAAATCGAAGAAATAAAAACCAGAATCACCCACACACTGCGACACCACGATGTCGCCCGCGCAGCCATATTCGGATCATTCGCACGTGGTGATGCCGAAGAAAGCAGTGATCTGGACATTCTAATAGAATTCAGAGGAGAAAAAAGCCTGCTTGACCTTGTGGGCTTGAAACTGGAACTTGAGGATTCTCTTGGAAGAAGCGTTGACGTGCTTACCTATAATGCGCTGCATCCTGCCATACGCGATCGGATTCTCAAAGAACAGGTGAGGGTTCTATGAAGAAAGATCCAAAAGTCAACACCCGGGCACATTTTAGAGAGCATACACCTCATAGAAAAGTACGTAGACCAGATGTCCAAAGATGACTTCCTAAAATCAATAAATATTCAGGATGCTGTTATCAGAAGGCTGGAAATTATTGGAGAAGCCGTGAAAAACATCCCTCCGGAGTTCAGGGAAGAGTATCCGGATATCCAGTGGCGCCAGATAGCCGGAATGAGGGATGTTTTGATCCACGAATATTTCGGTGTGGATCTGGATCTGACATGGAAGGTTGTCAAAAGCGATCTGCCAGAACTGGAGCGGAAGGTCGCAGGGATTCTTAAAAAAATCGAGTAGACCGGATCGCAACCCCTGCTCTAAATATCCGTTCAGGCTTACTCGCGGGCTTGCAGCACTTGAACCGGAGTTGGGCTGCCAACATATACGCTGGTTCGGAGGCTGCGGGTTTAGCAGGGGATTTTCTGGCTACATTAACAACTTCCGCAGACTAAATGGGCGTTCTCGGTTTTTTTGCGAAACAGTGTCGCCAGCAGTCAGGAGTTGGCTGGACCATCAACGCCGTGGTGGCGTGACAGCATCGATTTCGGGCACCAACGCTCAAGTTGACCACTCCCCATACCCGCCGGATCATTGATATGAGCCTGCAACCAAACATCATCCCGTGTTTGACACGATCATCATCGCTCTCTGGCTGATGCTGCCGGCATACCTGCCAAACCCGTGTGCAGCGTTCTTTGGGCGCGGTCTCCCCATCGATTTTGGCAGGAATTTCACCGACGATCGGCGGATACTTGGCGACGGGAAGACCTACATCGGTTTCTTCGCCGGAAGTGCGGCAGGCATCATGATCGGGCTGATCCAGATGGGGATCGTATCGCATTATTCGTTTTTTCCACTGTTCACCCTGAAAGCCATCTTCTGCCTCTCGATCGGATCGTTGCTCGGAGATCTCGGAATGAGCTTTGTAAAACGGAGAATCGGGCTTGAGCGCGGGGCTCCGTTCCCGATCGCAGACCAGCTCGACTTCGTGGCGGGCGCATGGTTACTGACGTTCCTTGTTGAGCGAGAATGGTTCGTCTCGAATTTTACTATTTGGATTATAATAACGATACTC
Source organism: Methanosarcinales archaeon (assembly GCA_030605805.1). GTDB lineage: Archaea > Halobacteriota > Methanosarcinia > Methanosarcinales > Methanogasteraceae > Methanogaster_D. The sequence goes on from JAUWHQ010000059.1 coordinate 8,021, forward strand.
ATTATTACTCCGATTATGCACCGGATCACCAACATAATCGGATACAAACTCGGAAAAAAGGATGTGCCGTGGTGAAAGACAAATATCAGGGGGTCATCACCATCAGATGCCCATGCCCGGATGCATCGGTGATCGAGGAAGCGCTTGCGCCGGACAACCTCCGGAACATGAAGATGCAGAGCACCGGTGCGTCGCTGATCGTTGAAGTGTCGGCGCCGAGGCTCGGAACACTGATAAGCACGGTTGACGATCTGCTGATGAACGCGAAGATTGCGTGTGATCTGGCTGCCACAGTGCAGGTGCAAGTGCCTGTGCCACCGATGAAGGCTCCCGCCAGGGAAGGATCGAAATCGCGGAGAACACAGACGTTAGAGTGACCGGGCAGTCCTCCTGAACCAAACCTTTATCCGAGCGCCGCCCAAGAAGTCACCTATGGGCTCGGATATCGGTGATCTGTTCGAGAGAAGAGAGACCGAACTGGAGCGATTACGCGGTCAAACCGTTGCGATTGATGCATACAACACAATATATCAGTTTTTAAGCAGCATAAGACAGCGAGATGGCACGCCGCTTAAGGATTCGCACGGAAGAGTGACATCGCATCTATCCGGATTGCTATACCGGACAACGAACCTTGCTGAGGCGGGACTGAAGCTCGTTTTCGTCTTTGATGGACCCCCGCCCGATTTCAAGGCAGCGACAATCGAAAAACGGGTGGAGATACGAAACACCGCTGACAGACAGTGGAAGGAGGCGCTTGCTACCGGCAGCGAGGATGCATTCAAGTATGCGCAAGCCTCGTCCAGACTTACACCTGATATGGTCGGGGATGCGAAGCTGCTGCTCACATCGATGGGTATTCCGGTGGTTCAGGCGGCAAGCGAGGGCGAGGCGCAGGCAGCATATATGGCAAGGTCTGGCGATGTTAGGCTTGTCGGGTCGCAGGATTATGATTCGCTGCTCTTCGGCGCTCCGGAGGTGGTGAGGAATCTCACGATCGGCGGGCGTAGAAAGCTGCCAAAGAAGAATATCTATGTGGAGGTGAAGCCAGAGGTCATCGAACTGCAACAAAACCTTGACAGGCTCGGAATCACGCGTGAGCAGTTAATCGATATCGCGATCCTTGTGGGCACCGATTACGATCCCGGAATCCGTGGCATCGGGGCAAAGAAAGCGTTGCAGTCGATACACAGGCACGAATCGATCGAAGACGTGCTTGCAGAACTCGGTGAATCGATCGAGAATCTATATGAGATCAAGGATTTCTTCTTAAATCCAGTTGTTACGTCTGATTATTCGCTGAAATGGAAGACGCCTGACGAATCGAAGATCACGGAACTGCTCTGCGATGAACACAACTTTTCAGAGGCACGCGTGACAAAGGCAGTCGAACGGCTTGCCATCACGGCAGATTCCATGAAACAGAGCACGCTTGATCTGTGGGGATGAACGATTGGATGGCTGAAAGGAGCATCTTCAGGATCCGCCGCGAACTCTATGTCCTCACAGCCTCGCTCTTCTTCGGAGATTTCGGCACCGGCATATTGATGCCGCTGATTCCGCTGTACATCAGACACCTGGACGCCGGCATGAGCATGGATCTAGAGATCAAATCTGCGCTGGTGTTCGGCGTATTCGGACTCTTTGCGGCAGCGTCCTATCCGGTGATGGGGCGGCTCTCTGACCGCATCGACAGGCGGAAACCGTTTGTGCTCGCAGGACTCATCGGATTCATGGTGCTGTCTGCCGCATGTGCGATCATCGATACGTTCGAGCAGTTACTGCTTATCCGCGTCGCCCAGGGAATCATGGTCGGAGCGATGGTCCCATCGACTCTGGCGATGCTCACCCATATATCCACACCTGGTAATCGCGGCAGGTCGATGGGCGTGTACTCGACGATTCGCGGCATCGGATCTGCAGCCGGACCTGCTGCTGGCGGCGTGATCGCTGTGGTCTGGGGATTTGGTGCCGGATTTTATGCGTGCGCGCTTCTCGGGCTGATCAGCATCATCCTCGTGAGTTTTTTTGTCAGGGAAACACGCAGCTCCGGCATATCTGGCACCTCTGACATCTCCGGCTCTGACTGGAGCAAAACCGGCTGTCTGCCAGAGCCGCCCGGCAGCGCAGACCGCATCAACAGTGTCAGCAGCGTCAACAGTACGGCAAATACCGAGATCAGGCTGCTTGCATCAGCGGCGTTCACAACGATGCTTGCGATCATGATCATAGCAACGATGCTTCCGCTCTATGAGGAACGTCTGGATGCATCGACAGCGGGGCTCGGGGTCGCCCTGTCTGTTTATTTTTCAGCACGCCTGATCTTCCAGACGCCGATGGGCGTATTGTCTGATCGGATTGGCACGAGGAGGGTGGTGGTGGCAGGGCTCGGTGTGTCGGCGTTGCTGATTCTCTGGATCGCCCAGGTCACAACGACGCCCGAGTTCCTCACGCTCATGTTTGCAACCGGTGTTGCGGCTGCTGCGGTGAACACGCCCGCGCTTGCGTTCGGCGCTGATCTGTCATGCCCGGGCATGGTCGGGCAGCAGATGAGCCTGTTTCCGATGGCAAGCGCAATCGGGATGGTGGCAGGACCACTGATCGGGGGAGTGTTTGCTTCGTATCTTGGATTCATGTCCCCGTTTTATTTCTGTGCGGGACTGATGGTGGCAGTCGGGGCGATGGTTATGGTGAGGGGGCGTTGAAACGTCCGGGCGGTGATTGGTGCAGGCGGCTTCATTGCTTCGTTGACACGCATTGCTCTGTTTGTATGAAAATACATGCAGTCATGCTAACATAGGGGTGAAGATCAAGCTTACTCACTTTAGGGGGGGGTCGTGAACGGCGGCTTTTTTTACCTATAGTTCCAGATAGTTCCCGTTCACCCTCAACCATTCCTTTTTCCGCTCGTAATCCAGTAAAATTGATGCAAGAATCTCCCAGAATTTCTGTGTGTGGTTCTTTTCCTTGAGATGGACAAGTTCGTGAACGACTACATAGTCAACTATCGGCATCGGGGTTAGTATGGTCTTCCAGTGAAAGTTCAGGTTCCCGTGCGAGGTGCAGGAGCCCCACCTGTACTTCAGATCAAGCACCCTCAATGCACCGGGGCTTACGCCCAGCATATCCTTGTAGATGTTCACACGCCTCTCCATAACTGGCACGGCATGGCTGCGGTACCATTCTGTAAAGGTCTTCTTTCCATTCGCAGCATATCGTTTATTCAACTGAAAGAAACCGCGGGAGAGTTTGAGTGGCGCACCGTCGTCCACCAGCTGGAGCCTGTAGCTTTTCCCGAGATATAGAAACCCTTCCCCGTTCACATATTCTTTTGGCGGAAGTTTCTCTTCTATCAGCCTCTTTTCTGCCAATTTCTGATATATCCAGAATTTCTTGCTCTCAAAAAAGTCGTCTATCACCTTATGTGGGCAGTCCAGCGGTGCTCTTAATTGTATATCTCCGTTTCTTTCGATGGTGAGCCCCAGCGTCTTGCGCTGTGATTGGATGAGTTCATAAGAAAGATTGCTCTTGTTATCTTCTGGCATTGGTTCACTACTCTCTGAGCCGTGAATCAAGCTTTTCTGCAAGATTAATAAATCTGGTGGATATGGCATCCTTCTTCTTTATGATTTCGGGCAGGCGGGATTTCACGAGTATGCTTATGATGTAACTGTTAAGACGCTTTCTTTCAGAGTACTTCTTCCAGAAATCGATGATATTAATCTCTCTTTTTATGATTGAAACGATGTCGATGGTGGCTGAAGCCAATTCTTCCTTTTCCTGATCTTTTAGCTCTCTGCCACCATAAACCTCCTTTGATAGGATGTCATAGAATGGTTTTTCGATTACAGGGTTGAGACCATCATCTTCTGCCTGCCTACCCGCACGCACCTCTTCCAGAAAAGTCATGAGTTCTTCTGCGAGAGCTTCCCAGTTTTCCCTGTTCGCCGCCAGTATTTCATCCAGCTTCTCACTGAGCTTCCGGTAGTACTCGGGGTCGTAATCGATGTTTGTCGATATATGGAAGCGTATGGCGTGTTCCATCTCGGAAGCACGGGCTTTTGCGGATTTCTGACCTTCCACATACTTCCCGAAATCATCTGCCGTGATTGCGATCGGCGGGACTTTGGGGTCGATGCCCAGTGATATGATGTGGTCATCTATGAGCTTCCGTACCTTCTCGCCACAGCCTGCGATGTTGAGTCTGTTGTCTCGGTAGCGGTTTCTTGCGGATGTGTTGATGAAACCAAGGGTTCTCATGTCCTGAATGTACGGAAGGGCAGCCGGATTTGGCAGAACGATGTCCATGCCCTGCAAGAAGTACCTGTACGCCACAATAAACTCGGCTCGCTTCTCTTCGTCTGCCAGATAATCCACACATTCATCTATATCATCTATCGTGTCGATTCCCGCGTTTAAGAAGATATTCAGGACACGCCTGTGCCGATCCTTGAGCTTCGGGATCTCGTCCTTCAAATCGATCAGCGCACCCAACACATCCTCTGCACTGAAGATCTTCAGCGCCTCCTTGAGATGATGCCCGATCCCGTAGTAGTCCACCACGTATCCGCAGTTTTTGTCACTTGCCGGGCGGTTTACCCTGGCGATTGCCTGAAGCAGGTTGTGCTCAACCATTCTTCGGTCCATGTACATGACCTGCTCAACCGGAGCATCAAAGCCTGTTATGAGCATGTCTTTGACGATAAGGAAGGCAAGACCGTCCTGTTTTTCAGGATCGTCGGACTTAAGCGGCTTTTTGAATCGCTTTATGTCTCGGTCCTGGCGGACACGGTCGGTATGTGGATGGTATATGGGTTCATCGTTGGTGCCAGCAGAGATGATAGCAGCGGTCTCAAGTCGTTTGAGGGTCTCAAGTTCCTCTCTTTCCTGCACGTCGGGAGGCTCCTTTTCAAGTCTTTCGATAACCTGCTTCAGGGCTGTGTCCAGCGCTTCCTTGTAGCGGATGGCAGCAAGGCGGCTGGTGGTCACAACCTGTGCCTTAAAGCCGTTTGGCATTATCTTCCTGCGGTAGTGCTCTACGATATCTCGGGAGATCACCTCAATTCGCTTTGAAGCTTCCAGCACATCGGTTTTTGTCCCGTATTTCCTCTGTATGGCTTCTCTTTCTTCTGGCGTGTATTCCCTGAACATATCCTCAAAGACATCGTCCAGAGTCTTTCCGTCTTTTATGGTGTCCTTTGACGTCCTGCCTTCGTATATTATCTGGAGCGTGGAGCCATCCCTCACAGACTGTTCGATCGTGTATTTGTCGATGTACTCTCCAAAGGTCTCGGTGGTCTTCTTCTTCACCTTCTCGGTGATGAGCGGAGTTCCTGTGAAGGCGACTCTTACGCAATTCGGAAGAGCGTGGAGAAGGCTTGCCGCCAGACGTGAGGATTGGGTGCGGTGCGCCTCATCTATCAGGAGAAGGATGCGCTCGGATCGATTTAGCACAGGCAAGTGCTTAAATCCTGATTTCGCTTTTCCATCTCCGCCCTTTTTATTCTTCTCCTGGAATTTCTGCATCATCCCCATAACGATGTTGGAGGTGTCGGTTGCAAGCAGCGTTTTCAGTTCGTCTATGTTCTTTGCCGCATAGACGGTTTCATCAGTCGTCTTTGCGGTTCCTTTGAGCTGTGTTTCGAGGTCCGTGCGGTCGGTTACAAAAACAATCTTGTAACGGCGCATCTGTGAGTCTTTGCGCATCTTCCGAATCAAGAAGACCATGGTAAGGGATTTACCGCTGCCCTGCGTGTGCCAGACCACGCCGCCCATATCTTTCGGGGTTTTGCCTGACTTGAGCCGATCAAAGATCTTCTGTACCGCCCTGAACTGCTGGTAACGCCCAACGATCTTTATCATCTGCCCCTTATCGTTCTCTTTGAAGACCGTGAAATTCTCCACGAGATCCAGAAGATTCTGCGGGTGAAGCATCCCCTGAACCAGAAGCTGCTGGCTATTCGGGTTCTTCCCATCAGGATCGATATCAGAGAATTTAAAAGGATAACAGTCCTTCCACTCGAGATAATGTGCATATCCGCCGCTTATCGTGGAAAATCTGGCAGCCTGTCGATAGGTTCCGATCATGAACTGGTTATAGTGGAACAACCGCTCGTTTCCTTCGTTTTCTTTCACCTGAGCGCGGTTGTTGCTGTAGCGTAAAAGCTGGTTTATGGCTTCCTCCATCGGTTCGGCGATCTTTGGAGACTTGCACTCCACAACAACGAGAGGGATGCCGTTTACAAAGAGCACGATATCAGGGATGATGTGACTGTGATAACCGGGTACACCTGTCTTGAACTGGCTTATCGCAAGGAAACGGTTATTTTCGGGGCGTTCGAAGTCTATGTACTTTACAGTCGGGCTTTTCTGATCTGTTGTGCGGTCCTCGTCCACAACAGTGTTATTCAGGATGAGACCGGTCGCCTCCGCGTTTGCCTCGATCAGGTTTTTCTGTTTGAGACGCACAAGTTCGGTTATCACCTCGTCCATCTGGTCCTCGGCAAGCCATGGGTTGATGCTCTTCAGGGCGCGGCGAAGTTCGGGTTCGAGGATCACCTCCCGGTAGGTGGTGCGAAAAGAGGACTCGGGCGGGTCGTTCATCTCTAAAAAGAGCGTCTTCCAGCCGATCTTTTCGAGCTGATCCATGAATGGTTTTTCCACATAGGTAAATTCGTTCAGGTCGGTCATGCTTCGGCTCCTGTGCTTACCCTGACTTTTCCTGTGAGCAAGTCCTGCATCAAGCCCTTTTTGATCTGCAGGAGTTTGTCGCGGTACGCTTCTTCTTTTTCGATGCGATCGTCTGCTGCTGTGAGGATCTCTGCGATGCGGCGCTGTTCTGAGAGTGGGGGTAAGATCATGAATAATTGTTTTTGCATCGTTATTGGGACTTGGTTTCTTGTTGTCTGCGCCATAACTCCAACAAGCTGTTTTTGATAAGTTTCAGAGCGCAAAAAATGAAATAAATAATAGTTATCTAATTTGTTTAGATTCGTCCTATAGTATGTTGTAGAGGTGCTTACCATAAAATCTGCTACACCTAAAGCCGCAATGCCAATCCTGCCAACAGTAGCATTGTGTGCCAATATAACATCTCCAGCTTTTCCAAACCCAACTCTTAATTTCGAACAATAGTCTTCAGGTAATTTAGGTGCAAAATCAAATTGGACCGTACCATTCTCATCAACATGTTTTGCAGATATGAATGGTCTGCCCACTGTTGAAAAATCCGAAAGCCGAGGATACAGTTCGCCGTGATTTCCATCTTGTATACCTTTAATTATATTTGAGTTTAATAATTCGATAACTCTCTCAACCTCCCACCCCTCCGGCACCCGCCCCAGCGGCGAGTCCTTGAACTCGTGCGTCTCCTCGCTGCGTATCCTACCCGCCTCGTCGATCCCGCTGGTGAGCAGGTCAGTCATGAGCCCCGCCTTGATCTGCCTGTACTTCGCGATGAGTGCCCCGGTGCGCTCGATGGTCTCGTCCGCGGCGGAGAGGATCTCGGCGATGCGGTGCTGTTCTGGGAGTGGGGGGAGGGGAATGAACAGATTTGAAAAAGTTGATTTATTTACTATCGGAACAACTTGCAACCCAGCAACAAGTTCCATTTGATATTTGAAAAGAGATATTGTATAATAAAAATACTCATAGTCGACTATCTCATTTTTACAAATTACAGTGTTAATCTGCTGATTTGTTGCCAGTTCTCGTTTAGATATTCCAACTTTTCCAAGCTCTCCAATACAAGTAACCATAACAGAATTAGGTGGGAATTTTCGAGTTTGTTCAAATCCCAATGCTGAAAGTTTGTTGATACCGTCGTAAATGTATTTTTTATCGCCTAAATCCGCAGGAGAAATAAACGGAATATCGCCGTTATAATATTCTTTTATTGCTGTTTTTGGAGTATTGCCCGTGATAATCGATCCTAAATTTCCAAGTTTCTCAACCCCCCACCCCTCCGGCAATAAACATAGTTCAGTCATTTTAAAGCCATTGAAGACCTCTACAGTATTAGCACCCATATTTTACTGATCCTCCTTTTCTAATTGACTAAAAAGCAGAATAGAAAGACGTTTAAAAATCATTAGCAGGGTCATCATGAAATGAGTAACACCAAAATATACAATCGAAGAAAGAATTAATAAAAATGGATGGTTTTGCCATATTTCGGTAATCGCAATTATAATGAGAAATATCAGAGTAATCGTAGAGACAAGAAGAGCATACAGAGAATTTGCATATAAATGCTCGAGCAATAGTCTCCTGTTATTGGCTTGAGTTACGTTTCCCTCAGCCTTGCCCACGATATCGAAAAGGATGAAAATCACATTAAGAAGAAGTCCTGTAAAGATGGCAAATGCCGTAATAAGAGCGTTCACAGAATTTTGAGTCAATAGTTTGTTGATTGTTGTGAAAAGTATAGATACGACAATTGGAATTACTATGAAGATTAATATGATAAAACGCAACTTTGTATCATGTCGGAGAGTCCCATAATGTTTTTTTACGATAAAACGCACATCAATCAGAGTAAACATTATTTATTCTCCAAGATTCTCATTGAGGTGCTTTAAATAATCCTCTGATTTTTTCAAAAGATAATCATGTGAAGGAAAGCCACCCTCTATAGGTATACTCCCGTCTAAAGGCATGGATTCTCTGAATTTATCCTCTTCACCAAAAGTAAGAGTTATTTTGCTCCCATCTTTTTCGATCAACACCTTGATTTCATCATAGCATTCGCCTAATACCTCATAATAGTTTGTTTTTTTCTCAGACAGTAGAGTTTTAATCGACTCGATCAGGTTTAACTCCTTATTACGTTTAACTCGAAAAACTCGCTCTTCGATAAGTTCTTCCGGGCTCCCGTTATGGATTTTTTCAGCGGGGTCCATTGGCACATCATAACGGATCAGTCTAAATTCAACCAAACGGTTTTTTTCGAGCTGCTCTAATAATGTTTGTGAAATTAACCGATTAAATTCTATAACTAATCCCTGATCACTAAAATATTCGTTTAATTTGCGTTCTAAAACGGTTTTAATCCCATGGACTTTAAACATCTGAAGAATTAAAATTCCGCGATTTGTGTCGTCCGGAATGTGAAAGAAAAAAAAGAACGGAAGAGTTTCAGAATGTTTTTCCTCTCTCGCATGGGGCGTCTTTTCAAGCGTTCCTATATCAACAAAATCAGCAGCCACGCCATATTCACCACTTTTTACAATTCCATACACATTTCTTTGAGAATCCTTGAATCCATCCACAGAAATTGTTTTTTGTGGCTGCTCTAAAACCCGTGTTTCTTGAGCCTCCTTGAGATATTTTTGAAGACATTTCAAAAAACCATTGCCCTTGCCATCTATGTTATTCAAAGGAAGAGCATCATCCGTTCGCTTTTGCTTAACACGAACAGTGTATGGTACTAACTTAAATCGCGCCATTTTCCCACCTTAACTAAATTATATTCTCTACTATGAGTGTATCTTTGAACAGTATTATCACTTCGCATCACTTCGCCCTATGTTCGGTCATCTTATACTCGTCTGGAGTATCCCCGTCCATTTCACACACGCCCCCAAGGTTCATCTGTATAGCAAAAGGACTGTGGCGGAATAAAATCAGGGACGTGATCTTTTGGATTTACTGGATCGAACAATTCCAACACCCCGATTTCAATAGCATATCCCTTGTCCTTATTTCTAAAATAATCGAAAAATTCCACCTCCGCGATCCCCGATAAATCCTTACATATTCTCCACAACTCTTCCGGATGTTCTTCTATGATAGTTTCTATGGTAAATGCGCCTACAATCCGTTTCACAGGAGAGGAAGCATAAATATACACTTTATCAACGTTATCTCGTTGTTTGAAAACCGATTTCCGAAACTCGTATCTTTTATTTCCATTTACGATTTCGTTGACATATTTCGGTCTAATCGACAGTAAAACGTTCATTTATCCCACCTCTGGTTTTTATCCGGAGATATTTTTCATCGGAAATTTGAGCAATGGATTGCGGAGCAGAAATACCCATCGTCTTCAAATCTACCAGCTTTAATGGATTTGGTAAATGGAAGTGCCACGTAAATAGGATAACCAGCGTTGGTTTTTTTGCGAAATCTTCAATTTCTTCCATGGGATACACGGTTCTATTCCTGACGTATCGAAAAATTTCATTTTTGTCCTGCAATCCATGGAATGTTTTTCCAACGACACCCAGGGAAGTAATCTCACGCTTATCCACGGTGCGATAAAACAACAGAATATCGCCGGGTGAAATATTCTTTATTTTGGAATGGCTGAGATATGCTTTTTTTATAGTATTACCCTCAACAATGAATTCACCAGCATGTTCAGATAATGCTGTTTGACGACCCCCGTAGTCTGTAAATAATTTCTGATGGTATTCAGGGCGAATCGGGACTAAAAACTTTTTCACATCTGCCCCCTCATAAAAACTCGGGTAATATTTCTTTGATATTTCCAGCGGGTGCATCAGCTTTGCTTTTTCTTTATCAACTGACAGTTCCTTGACGAAAATATCTTCACCACGATCGTTTACAGCCGCTTTATAAAATCCATATTCAGTTATTAGATCAACTAAATAGTCGTCTGGCTTGGTAAAATGGGTTAGATAGATTTCAGCGAGGTTGTTTTTAATCGAATAGCCAACTGCCAATTTTGTAAATAGTTCTCCGATCTTATACCCAACGTGTGTGACGATCAAAGTCGCAATCTTGAGCCTCTTTTTTGCCGGAAGCGGAGGGATAGAATCAATGGGATCGTTTTCAATTTTATAAATTAATATTGCTCCGATAGTACCGTCTTTTCTGCGATAAACCCAGCATTTTCTACCTTCTCTGGAAATTTTCTTAAACCAACTATCAAACTCTTCATATTCTTCTTTTAGAGATCTAAAGATCGGGTCGCTTATCTCAAGATTGTAGACAAGATCTTCCTTTAAAGCAGGTGGTCGAACCACCTCCTCTCTAAAGATATCCTCTTCAAAAACCCTGATCCCTTCTTCCACGCACAAAACCCTATCTTTTATGTCCAACCGAATAGCTTTTTTATGGATGTTTTTATCCTCTGTAATCAGAAAATCTACGGCATCTTTATAGACCGAATACAATAAGGCATTATCAATCTCGTCATTGATTCTCGATGGCGTTCCAACAATACTCAAAAAATTATCGTCCTTACTTTGGTCAGGAGGAGATTCCAGTGAAGGATAGGTGTTGAGTTTAGATAATGCAATATTCTTTCTATCTTCGTTCTGGTCTCTTTTTATCTCTTCGAATGTTTCAGGATGGACAAGGATATCAATAGCTTGTGAACTGTTTAATACTTTTAACAGGTGTTGTAACTCATCTGCAAGTACGTGGTCATTCTCTCTGTAGATGAATATGTTGGTATCAATCAACAGGCGCATTGTTCGACCTCTTACCCTTTGATAATTCTTCCACGTTCAGCTTCTTATACCACTCTTGCACAGATTCACACATCATCTTCCATCACCCTCCAGTATTTTCATCAACTCGCCTCCCTGTCCCTTCTCCCCCCCGTTCCAGCTCTTTCTCCAGTTCTTCAATCGTTGGCAGACTTCCCTTCATCTGGTCAGGCAGCGCATGTATGAGCTGGTATGTGGAGACCCCCATCGGTTTGTTCATGTCGCGGAGTGCATATTCCGCTATGACCCGGTTTCTGGTCTTGCAGAGGAGGATGCCGACGCTCGGCTGGTCATGGGGTTCGTTGCGGAGCAGATCATCGACTGCTGATAGGTAGAAGTTCAGTTTGCCTGCGTATTCGGGCACGAAGTTGCCGATCTTTAATTCGATCACCACGTAGCAGTGGAGCCTTGTGTGGTAGAAGAGCAAATCCGGATAAAAGTCCTGATCGCCCACATCCAGATGATACTCGCTTCCCACGAACGCAAACCCCACTCCAAGTTCAAGGAGGAAGTCACGGAGGTGAGTGAGGAGCGATTGGTGCAGGTCACGCTCTGAAAATTCCGGTCCGAGACTCAAAAAATCAAAGTTGTAGGGATCTTTCAGGATCTGCTGAGCCAGTTCAGACTGGGGCGCGGGAAGCGTCTCTCTAAGATTTGTGACCGCGCTTCCCTGACGATAGAAGAGCCCGCTTTCGATCTGGTGCACGAGCACGTTCCGGCTCCACCCTCCCTGGATCGTCTGGTGGATGTACCACTCTCGTTCTGCACGATCCTTCACTTTGTCGAGCAGAGTGATGTTGTGATACCAGGTGATTTGTGCAAGCACCTCTTGCACAAATGTTTCATCAGGGTATGCAGCCGCAAAAGCCCTCATGTACTTGAGATTGCGGGTCGAGAAACCTTTTACTTCCGGAAATTCGCGGGATAGATCACGAGAAAGACGTGCGATCACCTTCGCACCCCATCCCTCTTCCTCCTGACGCACAAGAATTGATTTTCCTATCTGCCAGTAGAGGAGAACCAGCTCGCGGTTCACCGAAAGAGCCGCACGGACCTGAGCCGACCGAATCCTCGCCTTCAGATCGGCAAAGAATTCAGGATATCCGGCAAATTGCTCTGTTAAACCCGCATCATCGTCTGACAACCGCTACTACCTCCTTTTAGTCGTGTTCATACCTCGCGATATTTTTCAGGCATACTTGTCGGATTCCGCCATGCAGATCGGCACACCCGATGCAGCATATCCGAGCCCCTCCAGAAACCCGCCCAGCTTTGCCTTTGCGTTGTCGCGGTCTTCCTCGATCTCTCTTGCTGTCACCATGTATTTGTCCCACCAGTTCTCATAGATGGTGATAAGCTCCTGTCTTGATTCTGTGAGGTACTGCTCAAGATGTTTTTCGATATCCAGCTTCAGCGTATTCAGGGTTTCAACATCAGCCTCCCTTTCGGCGATGATTCGTTTGAGGGTGTACTCTATCTCTTTCCACCAGTTCACGAAAATGCCTGCCACCTTAAACTCATCCAGAAGCCCAACCGGCAACAGTGCTTCTTTGATGGATGCGATGAACTCCCGCCGTACATTGAAAATATCCTTTCTCGCAGGCAACTCTTTAATGCGCGGCAGACTCTCTTCTTCCCACCAGTCAGAAAGCCGGAGTCGCATCTCTTCCTCCACACGTTTCACACCGGGCGCAGTCTCGATAACCTCTTTTATCCGGTCTTTCTCACCGATCTCGGGCTTGAACCGGGCATAATCTCCATTCATCTCCTGAAACAGCACGCCATCGGTTAAACCGTATTTATCAAGAATTTCCTGTTTAGCCGCCATCTCTTTCTTTGGGATGCCCCCGAGAAGGTGAGCCCGCACGTCATGGGGTTCAGGGTCTGGCGAGTTGTCCACATACCGCCTGATATTCAGATTGAAGTCATGTTTCTTGATCTCTTCAACTGTGACGACCTTCGAGTATCCGGGAGTCTCCAGGCGATTCCTGTAAACCGATGTGATCTTCTCGATATCCTCAGGACGCAGCCGGTTCTGGTTCTTGCCCTCAGCGTACTCGGCATCACCGTTTATGAAAAGAATTTTGTCTTCTATCACCTCGGTTTTATCCTTATTTATGACCAGAATGCAGGCAGGAATGCCTGTTCCATAAAACAGACCTGCAGGAAGACCGATTATAGCCTCTATGATGTTGTCCTTCACCATTTCTTCACGTATCCCTTTCTCCGCACCTCCTCTAAAGAGCACCCCGTGCGGCATGACTGTCGCCATCTTTCCCTTGCTGTTTAAGCTTGCAACCATGTGCTGTGCAAACATGAGATCAGCTTTCTTGCCGCTCTCAGGTGCAAAGCCATAAGAAAAGCGTTCCTGAAACGGCATCCTGGATTTGGTATAGTTCAGGGAAAACGGTGGATTGGCGATCACCCTGTCAAAACGCATGATTTCCCCGCCTTCGGTGTGCTGCGGATCATCAAGGGTGTCTGCGTTCTGTATATCCGCATCCGGAATGTCATGAAGTATCATGTTCATCTTGCAGATAGCCCATGTGCCGCCATTGTTATCCTGACCGAAGAGTGAGAGGTTGCGGCTGTTCTGCCCCTGCTCCTCCACATACTGCCTGGACTGTATAAGCATACCACCAGAGCCACACGTAGGGTCGTATATTCTCATGCCTTCATGCGGCTCTATTACCTGAACCATCAGGCGCACCACCTCTGATGGTGTGTAAAATTCACCTCCTTTCTTTCCGGCTGAGTCAGCAAAAAACTTAATCAGATATTCATACGCAGCACCCAAAAGGTCAGGAAACTCAAAGTCCTCGTTTCTCAGCCGGTATCTGTTGAAATGCGCCAGAAACTCTTGGAGCTTCGAGTCAGGTATCCTTGTCTTTCCCTTCTTTGCGTTGAAATCAATGTGCTTGAGCACACCATCCAGCTCAGGGTTCGAGTCCTCAATGGCTGCGAGGGCTTTGTTAAGCTGGTTCCCGATGTCTTTTTTGAGATCCTTTAGTTCAGACCATCTTGCGCTTTTCGGCACATAGAACATGTATCCCTCATGGGACTCAGCCATCTCCTCTGCGTCTTCCATATCGAGTCCTTCTTTGATAAGCCATTTTTGAAGGATCGTCTCCTGCTGTTCCTCAAACTGATCCGAAATTCTGCGCAGGAAAAGCATACCGAAGATGTATTCCTTGAATTCCGAAGCATCCATCTTGCCCCTGAGGATGTCGGCTGCTTTAAAAAGATGTGACTCGAGTTGCTGGAGGGTTATTTTGGTCATGTATGGTTACAGTTTCTTCCAAGTTATATATAAAACATTTTTCACAAACAGCCGCATAATCATCTTCATTCGTGCATAGTTAAGAAATGGATGTGATACTTAGCATCGAAGCATATAAGACGCCAGGGGCACCCACCTCGCCCCCATATCCTATCAGCATCCTCTAACCGAATTCCTTCCTCGTCTCTCCGCATTTTACGCACCTGTACACCGTGTACTTCTTGTGCGCTTTCAGGAGTTCAAACTCGTGGTCGCACTCTGGCGCCTCTATTGCGGCTGTTTCCTCTTCTGCCAGTGCAGGCATCCCCATCAACTCTCTGATTCGTGAATCGGCATCCTTCTGCTGCTCACGATACTCGTCCAGGAGCCTGTACGAATCGCACAACAGCAGGAACCGCTGGGTATCGATGACCGGGATCAATTCATCGATGGCATCAGAATCAAACTCCAGTTCAAATGCCATTTCCAGCTTTAGTTCCAGTTCCGCCCCGGGTCCAGATTCATCGCAGACGGCAACGACGCAATCGCCGTTCCAGACCAGTTTACCACTCACTGTATTACCATAATCAACGGAAAGGGACACTCCGGTCGAAAACGAGTCTTTATCCCCTTCCAGAAATTCTTTCAGCTCATTTAAGATCTCGACTGTGGAAGAATCAAGAATCAGCTCATTAAAATCGTTTGCAATACTGATTGAACCGGTGTCAGAGTCATGACGTGTATTCGTAATCTCAAACTCATCAACCGATTCCTTCTGATCCAGACAACGATATTTGAGATCAACATACACCGGAGGGAGATTGTATATATCACAATCACTCGAATAGCAGTTATCGCAATCAAACGCATCTTTTGGCTCGCATTCGGTGCAGAATGCATCGCGAGGCTCATATTCGCCTGAGATCCCACAAATCTCTTCATCAGGGTCATAATTCTCGCAGATGCGGCAGCATCCGTGGATCGTCCAGTATTCTGATTCGAGCACCTGATCGATTTTAAAACGCGTGAGGACATACTCGGCTTCGGTAGATATGTGATAGAACTTACCTAGAACATCCTTATATTCCTCCGAGATTGCTTTCAGACGTGGTATGATCTCATAATTGTGCTGATCATAGAAACAGCCGCATAGAAACCCCAGATCCATCAGATACTCGCCATCTTCAGCGAACCTGTCAAGAAGTTCTACCATGAAGGCGAACGACCGCGGATCCCGTATCTGTGAGAGTGTGCCAAGTGCATAGATCGTGCAGGTTTCACGCTCGTTTTTGTCGATCTCCGGGTTGTTCAGACGATCGTTGATTCGATCGATCAGCGGCTGAACTGCCGGACTGCCGATCTTCACCAGTGCCTCTAATGCATCTTCGCACAGATCATCCGCGTCGGTCTCGATCGCATCGATCAGTGCAGGAACAGCGGCTGAGCTGCCGATCTTGCCAAGCACGCCTGCTGCGATGATGCAGCTGTATGAGTCTACCTCGTACAGATAATCAGCCAGAGATTCAACAACCGCCTCGCCAAGCCCTATCAAACGCTCTCTCACAGAAGAAATCCTTTTCTTTAGATTTTCGTCCGATTCCGGATCGAAGTACTTATCGTATTCCTCCTGCCGCTCATCGATCTCATCGCAGAGATCATCCAGCACACAGAGCGCTTCGTCGATCGTTTCATCAGATATTTCAGTGGTCTGCATAAGCCCCTTATTCTCCTGTTCTTCTACTCTCCTGATCCCCATATCCTCCCGCCATCTGCATGTCTTCGCGATTGCGGTCAAAGAACCATATCTTGGGCATCCCCTAGTCCGGGATTGTGCCCCATGATAGTACTTTTAGGTACTCGCGACATCGATGATATGACGTTCCAACCTGATTACCACATTTGTGGTCTGGATGTGGGGGCGCGGGTTGATATATCTTGCGGAGTTTTGGGTTATGACGGCTCCGCATCAACGACCTGCCCCGGAACTGATGGGAGTTTATTGAGACGAGCGAGCGGTCGGGCATGTCAGTCCGCCATGCGGCATCACCAGAACCCGCGCAAACTCCCCGTGCTTCGAGATCGCGGTATCAAGAGCGCTCTGCACGTCATCTGCCGGCGTAAAATATGCTTTCTTCGCAAGATCGTCAGGGATGGCAGAGATGAGATAGAGGTCAGCACGCTCGGCAAGGAGCGAGGTCAACACAGCCTTGTGACCGCCGAGCTCAAAGTCGCTCTTCAGCCGGGGCAGGAGTTCCCCACGCGGGATGTTGAGCCACCGCTCATACACTGCATTACCAAGACCCTCAGGGCATTCGGCGACAAGGATGATCGTCCCCCCATCTTTCACGATGTTCTTTGCATTTTCAAGGGATTTCTGGGACTGATACAGGTTTATGTCCTTTGGCATCCCGCCAGGGGACGTGATCACGATATCAACGGGTTCTGCCCGGATCCGGTACATCTGATCCGCATAAAACACCCCTGCGCGGTGCGCTTCTATGGGATCACCCGAAACGACCGCAACGATCTCCTTGTTGCTGTTTAGTACGGCATTGAGTATGAATTTTGACAGCCCCATCGTCCCCTCCTCGAGATCCTGACGCACAGGGCTGTCGATGCTGCCTGATACGGCGTCAGGGTGGATCATGAGTGCATGATTCTTCCGGATGCTTGCAAGCGACGAGATTCCGGGCAGCAGCGACTTGAGACCGCCCGAATATCCTGCATAGTACTGGAATTCGATGCTGCCGGTGCATATCACGATGTCAGCGTCAAGAACGGGCGTAAATATCTCAACCGGCGTTCCCCTGCTCGTAACCCCGACGCGCCGGCAGCGATCAGGATCGTGATCGATGCAAGATATGCGATCGTAGATTTCGCTGCCGATCAGCAGTCTCTGCTCATCTTCTGTCTGTTTTCTGTGTGATCCGGTGGCAAATACGATTTTGATGTCAGAATCCCGGATTCCAATCTCGCCAAGGTGCGCAATGAGTGGCGGCAGCAGTATCTCTGTCGGGGTGATCCGTGTGATGTCGTTAACGATGATCGCAACAGAATCGCCCGGGTGTGCGATATCAGGTAACCTGCTCCCGATTGGGTGCTCGAGCGCATCATTGACTGCTGACTCGCAATCCTCAACCGCGGGGAGTTCGTTTGGTTCGAGGACGCCTGCGAGGT
This sequence comes from Methanosarcinales archaeon, assembly GCA_030605805.1. Lineage (GTDB taxonomy): Archaea > Halobacteriota > Methanosarcinia > Methanosarcinales > Methanogasteraceae > Methanogaster_D. Next base: position 25,913 of record JAUWHQ010000059.1, read on the forward strand.
TCCTCTCCGGGACATCGACAGAGACGCTGCCGTGTCCATAAGGCAGTTGAATCTTCATCGAGGTTGTTGGTGCTTTCCGGGAATTTAAGAGTTCTGGTTTTCCGGGGGTGCTTCTCAAAGTATTCGCTCAAACGACGGTCATGACGTGAAACGGCGCACCAAAAGGTATAAAAGTGGTTGCACCAGTACACTCTTATGATACCGGATACCCGGATACCTGCGGCTGTGGTTTAGTGGTATGACATGAGCTTCCCAAGCTTATAACCCGGGTTCGAATCCCGGCAGCCGCATGTAAACCAGAGGTGATTTGTATGAAGATAACAAGAATAATAACGTTGTTGATGGTGCTTACGGCACTGGCGCTGTCACCGTTTATATCTGCGACGGTATACGAGGAATACGACTGTTCAATCAAGCCGGACGGTTCATTCAGCCCGGACGGCACCAAGATTGTTTTTTCCGGTTTTGATGACGAAGGGAAGGATAAATTATTCATCTCGAAAGCAGACGGGACCGGTGCGAAGGTGTTGATGCCAGATGTACCAAAGAAGGAGTTCACTCCTGACTGGAGCCCGGATGGAGAAAAGATCTTCTTTATATCGTTCAATGCCCAGGGAAATGGGAAGATCTACGTGGTGAATGCCGACGGGACCGGTAAAACGGAACTGATGCCGGATAGTCCGTTGAAGCAGTGGAGCCCTGATGTCAGTCTGGACGGGACAAAGATTGCTTATGTATCACGGCAGCCGGGCAGCAAGGAGAAACTCTACATCGCAAACATCGATGGGACCGGTGCAAAAGAACTGATGCCGGACGATCCGGATAAGCAATTCTCCCCGAATTTCAGTCCTGACGGGACAAAGATTGCCTATCACTCCTTCAATGTTGACGGCAAGCTTGACAAGATCTTCATCGTGAACGTGGACGGCACAGGCAAGGAAGAACTGATGCCAGACAGTGATGAGAAGCAGTTTACCCCAAGTTTCAGCCCTGATGGGACGAAGATTGCTTATGTTTCATTCAATGAGGATAAGCTTGAGCGGGTGTACATCGTGAATGTGGACGGAACCGGCAAGCGAAGACTCACCACCGCAACAGAGGGCAGGGAGTACGATCCGCACTGGAGCCCTGACGGGACAAAGATCGTGTACAACGGAAATGTCGTGGTGTCGGTGCCATCAGACGGTGTAACAGGATCAGTCGCTACCGCTACCGGGTCATCAGAAACGGATGCCAACGCAGACACAGGTGCGGGCGATGAAGGGAAGTCCACTCCAGGGTTCGGCTGGATGGTGGGCGCGGGCATGGTGCTGCTCGTATACCTGCTTGCGAGGCGCGCAGCGTGAAGATATCAACCATTTCGGATGCGGCTGTACGAATCCCACGAATAGCACAAATGACACGAATGGATCGTCGGAGGCGAAGCATCCTGTATTTTTCCAGCACTTTCGGATGTTCCCAACTTCTGAAATGGTTTGTTCGTCGTGTGAGCTTTATGTCCGTACTTTCTGTAGTTATAAGCCCTCGTGTTCCAAACTCCTCCCTCAAAAGAGTGGTCCACATCGAAACGACGTTCCGCTCGATCTACAATTACATTTAAGTACCAAAAGGCGTTAATTAATATATAACTACTAACCGGAGGGCTAAATCATGAAATCCATAGTCGAAGATGCATTATCTCGGGCGGAAATGCAAGTGGAATCGCCGATATACCTGCAGGATCAGTCTATCGAGACTGATCAGGAACTTGAAAAGATTCTGTCAGAACTCAAGACCAACATCGCGGTCATAGGATGCGGTGGCGGCGGCTCGAACACCATCCAGCGGATGATGGAGGAAGGTATCAGCGGTGCTGAGCTGTGCGCAGTGAACACCGACGCCCAGCACCTGCTGTACATCAATGCGGCTCAGAAGGTACTGATCGGGCGCAAGACCACGAAAGGACTGGGCGCGGGCAGCATACCACAGATCGGGGAAGCCTCTGCCGAGGAAAATCTGGACGAGATCCAGAAGGTCGTGGATGGCGCGGATATGGTGTTCATCACCTGCGGGCTTGGTGGCGGCACAGGCACCGGATCTGCTCCAGTCGTTGCGAAAGCCGCGCAGGACGCTGGCGCACTCACGATCTCGATCGCGACACTCCCGTTCACGGCAGAAGGCTCGATCAGACGCAGCAATGCCGAAGCAGGGCTCAAGCGTCTGATGGAGGTGTCTGATACCGTAATCGTTGTTCCGAACGACCGGCTGATGGAAGTGGTGCCAAGACTCCCATTGCAGGTCGCCTTCAAGGTCTGCGATGAGGTTCTGATGCGGGCGGTTAAGGGCATCACCGAACTGATCACAAAACCGGGGCTGGTCAACCTCGATTTCGCAGACGTGCGGACAATCATGCAGAAGGGCGGCGTTGCGATGATCGGGCTTGGCGAGGCAGAGGGCGAGAACAAGGCGACAGAATCTGTGAAAAAGGCACTCAGAAGTCCGCTTCTCGATGTGGACATCTCTGGCGCAAGCTCGGCGCTCGTGAACGTGGTCGGCGGAGCAGATATGACTGTATCAGAGGCGGAGGGCGTCGTTGAAGAAGTTTATCAGCGAATCGATCCGAATGCACGCCTGATCTGGGGGGCACAGATCGACCCGTCGCTCGAGAACACGGTGCGCACCATGCTCGTGGTCACTGGCGTCAAGTCGCCGCAGATATACGGAAAGGGTTCTGCCGGACCAAGCGTCATCAGAAAATACGGCATCGACTTCGTGTGCTAACAATGTCGCTGGCTAATTCGATCAAACTCGGTGAGTATGCACGGATACTCAAACTGGCAAGAAAGCCGAGCAGAGAAGAGTTTAAGATGATTGCGAAGGTTGCCGGTGCAGGAATACTGCTGATCGGGTTTTTCGGTTTTCTTGTATACCTGATATTGACAGAACTACCGCAATGGCTCCTGTGATCGATAGCGACCGAGACCAAGTGACCTACCCGGAAATCCGATCAAACCACAAACGATTGTGAGGGGGCGGTATCTGCCTCCTTGCAACATAACCTCTGGAGTTTGAGTTTAAAGGCTCGTTTTCAAATTCGTGTGATTTTAGTGTTGATGGCGTGCGCTGATGCTTCGCATTCACATTTTTAACGAAATATAGCGCAAAAACATCTCTAAAGCGATGTTGAGTCTGCGCGATAAGTGGCATTGTTCAACACGGCATTCCAACACAACGGATATAATACTTTGCAACCCATGGCAATCCAACAATGGAGGAGTCAGGCTACCATGAAACAACTCGACATCATCGCAGCCCCGCTTGAAAAGAAGTCGCTCAAACTACTCTTATTCGGAGCGGGCGAACTCGGAAAAGAGATCGCGATAGAGGCGCAGCGCCTCGGCATGGAGGTCATCGCTGTGGATCGATATGAGCGGGCGCCGGCGCAGCAGGTCGCACACAGGGCATACACCGTGAACATGATGGATGCGAATGCGATGCGCTCGATCGTGGATCGGGAACGACCGGATATCATCATACCCGAGATCGAGGCGATCGACCTCGATATCCTCTTTGAGTTCGAGGAGGAGGGGTATCTGGTCACGCCGAATGCACGTGCGACACACGCCGCCATGAACCGGGAGCGTATCAGGGAATTGATCGTGAAATCCGGCGTCAAAACAGGAGCGTACGCATACACACGTACAGACGACCTGTCAGAGTTTGCAGATGCGGTCGAGAAGATCGGATACCCGTGCTTTAGCAAAGCGATCATGTCAAGCAGCGGCAAAGGCTCATATTTCATCGAGAAGCGGGAGGACGTTAAGAAGGCGATGAATGCTGCCAGATACGAGACCCGGGGCTCCGGAGAGATGGCGATCATCGAGGAGTACATACCATTTGACACGGAAGTGACCGAGATCGCGGTCAGGCATCTGGACGAGGACGGCAGCCGGATCGTCACCACGTTCCCAAAGCCGATCGGGCACTACCAGATCGACGGCGATTACCATTCATCGTGGCAGAGCCCGGATGTCGAAGAATACCTGCCATACAACGTCGACGAGATCGGAAAGTCGGTCGATAAGGATCCGGGGCTCGCAGAAGAGGCTGAGAAGAAGATTTACGATGCAGCACAAAAAATAACCGATAAACTGGGTGGAGTCGGGGTGTTCGGATGCGAACTCTTTGTTCGTGTCAGGGACGGCAAAGTCGAGGTCTATGGTAACGAATGCGCACCCAGACCGCACGATACAGGCATGGTTACGTATATCTCGCATCCGCAGGGATTCAATGAGGGTGGATTGCATGTTCGTGCGATCACAGGGCTTCCGATCCCGACACGCGCCCGGGCGGGCTACCGGATATTCGATCCGATCAAGCCTGCCGCATCCCATGTGATCCTCTCGTCTGTCCAGGGGTTCGACCCCGAGTACAAAGGCATCTTCGATGCGATGTCTGTGCAGGGTGCCAACATCTACCTCTTTGGAAAGCCGCTTGCGTATCACAGCGGATGGATCGTTGAGGAGCGGATGGGCATCGCGCTTGCGCTTGGCGAGAATGCGTTTGATGCCAAGCAGAAGGCGGAGGTTGCCGCACACAAGATTCGGATCAGAACTGCGACCGAGCCTGCGTGGCGGGGGCAGGAAGAGCGGCGGATGCATGTGGCGGTGTAGGGATGGTGATCAGATGGTGCCAACAGCCTGGTCTTGTCCACAGGAATGATTGCTGCCGGACCGATCAGGTTTGCTGCAACAGAGAACCCCACCAGATCCCAGCCAGTGGCAAGTATTATCGCAGGGGGATATCGTTGCCATCACAAGAGTGGAGATGATGGATCGCTAATAAAATGTTGGGGTACTCCTATGCTATCGAAGCGCAACTACTTCGGGAAACCCTTATACAAATTTAGGTGAAACGCACAAGTGAAGGAGAAGTAATCATGTCCGCTGAAATTTCTGTCTATGAAAAAGAGCTAATTCGTGAAATCGAAGAGACACCGCACGAATATCTACCTAACCTGCTTCAGATTGTCAGATTGTTCCGTGAGAGCGTGGTGTTAAAGCCTGCCGAGGATAGCTTCCGTCAGGGCTGGAAGGAAGCGATGGCAGGTGAGACACGACCGGTATCTGAATTGTGGGATGACATTGATGCCGAGTGAGCCAGCCGAACCTGTGCAGGTTGAGTATACCCCGGAATTCAAGCGTAACCTGCGGGCACTTGCCAAAAAATACCGGCACATTCGCTCTGACGTTCAGCCGGTGATTGACCAACTTCGGGCAGGCGAGGTTATGGGCGACCAGGTGCCCGGGGACGCGGGTGCACCATATTCAAGGTGCGGGTGCGGAACATGGATATCCGGAAAGGCAAACGTTCTGGCTATCGCCTGATCTACCACCTCAAGACGCCTACAAACGTCATTCTTGTGACGATTTATTCCAAATTGGATCAGGCAGACATCTCGGCAGAGCAGATTCGGCGCATTCTGACCCAGGTTTGACAAGCACTTCGCCTGACAGCGCAAATACGCGAGACGAATGAACAAATTCGTATCGTTTTCTGGCGCCCACCCCTCCCATCTGTCCGCGCTCATCCTGACATGCGACCTCCCTCCCGCGGGTGCCCCTGACTTTAGAGTCGATCTCACAATTCGAAATCTCAATAAAAAGAAGTCCGGACAAGATATTATATCAAAAAAGAAGCGTCCAATTTCGTAAAATATCCAATTATTGGACAGTCTCTTTGGTTAGAGTGGAGCGGCTGGGACTTGGAAAGATATCGACGGCGCGGATGGGCATCGCGCTTGTGCTTGGCGAAAGTGCGTTTGATGCGAAGCGGAAGGCTGAAGTTGCTGCGCACAAGATCCTGATCAGGACTGCGGCCGATCAGGAGTGGCAGGGGCAGGAAGTGCGGCGGATGCATGTTACCTGATCCGGGCTGCTAACGCTGAAGATACCGCTCCACCACCTCCACGATATTCCTGACATCGCACTCGATCCCATTTCTCGCAAGTCCGTGCCTGAACTGGAGTTCGCAGCTCGGACAGGTGGTAACAACCACATCAGGCTCGATCTTCCGGATATCATCCGCTTTTCGGTCAAATATCTGAAGAGAGATCTCGGGATGCAGGAAACTGTACGCTCCAGCCCCGCCGCAGCACCCATCGCTGGTCTCGACGAAATCAGAGACGATCCGCTTCAGTAACTCGCCGCCACGAATGCCGACAGCCGCGAGATGGCATGGATTGTGGTATGCCACACGAATGTCCAGTTTTTCCCTCGAAAACGCACTCTCATCGAGATTTTTCAGCAAAAAATCGCCGATATCGTAGGTGATCCCAGATACTCTCGCCGCAGCCCTGCCGACGTCATCATCGTCATCTGTTAGCAGTTCCACAGACTTCTTGAGCATCATCGTGCAGGACGCGCATGACGTCACGATGGCGTCGTACCGCTCATCCGAAAACGCGAGAACGTTCTTCCTTGCAACGTCTCTTGCGAGATCGTACATACCCTCTTCGATCATCGGAAGTCCGCAGCACTCTTGTTCCGGGATAAAGACATTAAATCCGCTCTTTTCGAGCACCCGGATCATCGAGTCAAAGACGCCGTCATCAAGGATCGTGGACGCGCATCCCGCGAATACCGCAACATTCAGCGCATCCGGATTCCGCATACCCGCGGCAGGCAGCAGCGGTCCATTCCTGAAGCGGGGGAGCGATCGTTTCAAAAGCATCTTTGCTGCCGGGTTTGCAACCGGACTCATCTTCCCAAAAAACCGTGCATACCTGCTGAATCGGTCCAGATCGGACGCCCACGCACGCATCGTCTGCCTGACCGGCAGAGACGCGGTCTTCTGTGTGAAGAGCAGTTCACCGACGCTCGCATGGCTCGGGCATCTGGTCGTGCATCTCAGACAGCCAAGACAGAGCTTGAGCATCCTCTCTACTCGGCGTGACTCTGCGGCTGTTGTTTGTTCAAGGTTTCTGAACCGCAGAAGCTGGAGAAACGACCTCGAACCAGTTTCCCCCCCGATCGTGGTCGATATCGGACAGACCGACTTGCAGTACCCGCAGTTGACGCATGGTTGTTCAAACCGGTTCATATATTCTCTCGGATATTTGATGTCATCGGTGATCTCCCTATCGCTGAACATGACATCAGGGTTCAAGAGGTCTCGAGGATCGAATATCTCCTTGATCTGCCGCATATAGCCGTATATCGGCTTGCCCCACTCTTTTTCAAGAAACATCGTCCTCAAGCGACCCATCCCGTGCTCTCCGGTCATGGTTCCGTTGTATTTGAATACCGCATCATACACGCGGTCAACGAGTTTCGGGAGCAGATCGATGTTCTTCGGGTCGTTCAAGTTCAGCATCGGTCTGATATGCAGATTTCCTGATCCTGCATGTCCGTAGATCGCAGATACGATGTTGTATTCGTCGAATATCTCATTCAGGTCGCGTATCAGCGGAGCAAGGTCAGATATCCTGACAGCAACGTCATCGATGAACGCATCAGGTTTTGTGTCAGGATCGTAGTTTGTCAGGATCGGAACAAGTGCTTTCCTGACCGCCCACACATTCTCCTGCACTTCAGCGTCTTCTGTTTCAGAGATGACTTCTCCGCCGATGTCATAGCGATCATTGATCAGTTTCTCAAGATCACGTATCTTTGATCTCCGATCATCTCCCTCAAACTCGACGAAAAGCGCGCTCACGTCCGCATCCGCAGGTATTCCCATATTAGGGTACTCTGACCGCACAATACCAAGAGAAGTCGAGTCCATCATCTCGATCTTCACAGGACCGAGTTCTCTGATGTGTTGCACAGCATCGCCCGCATCATACAGGCTCCTGAAATATATCGCACTGATTGACTTTCCCGCGACGATCGGAAGGACTTTCAGCCGTATTTTCGTAAAAATGCCGAGCGTCCCAACACTTGAGGACATTAGGTGCGCGATTCTATCGCCGATGCCCTCGTAATCGAGCAGCGCTCCGATATTGTAGCCGCTCGCAATCTTGATATCCTTTCGCGAGTCCAGACGACTGGTAGCGTC
>JAUWHQ010000184.1 GCA_030605805.1 Methanosarcinales archaeon
AAGCCTCCGGAAACATTGTGGTTTCTCCAATTGAGTGATCTGGGCTTATGGATATGCCTGAAATTAGCTTATATTGAACCCCTATGCCCATAACAGCATAAGAGAACCCCATCTTTGCAGATGAGTTCGATTTAGGAAAACTATCGTCTGCCTGCTCTTTGTTTGCAGACTTTGATTTCTTATGATTCTTCTTAGAATTTTGTTTTTGACGTTTATCTGCATAATTCTCCTTATTCGAGGAACTGAAACCGGTGCCATCGAACGAAAAGGTCATTTCTTTACCTTCTACGCTTTCATTGGTTATTACTACGATCTCGTCCAGAATTTCATTTACTGCTTCTCGATCGTAGCCGCGTTCTATCGTTTTGTAAGAAAAATGGCGGCTTATGTCCAATTTCTCCCGGAATAGAAGCAAAAACCCCTCAGCCACTCTATTAGACGATTCTGCGTATGTTTGCAATAATAGTGTTTTAGCGATATCGGCCGGATCCGTTGGTGGTCTACCAGGTCCCCGTTTTCTGGGTGACGTTCTTTCTTTTATCCGTTTATATGCCTCAGAAACAAGATCTCTTATGTTATCGAGGTAATTAGCCATCTCATATATCTGCGCCTGATCGTATTGTGCCCAGTTGGTCAATACTTGCTCTTTGCCCTCATATTCAAATGTCCCATCCCGGATACTCTTAATGATTTTTCTGAGTTCCTCGCCGCGCTGTTTAGAGGGCATAAGGTGAGATCAACCAACAAGTATATAAACATAGCGGTACATACTCTTATCGAATGGATCGCTTGCTCACCACTTCAACGGTGTCTACAGTCAAAAATGAGTCTGGACTATGCATATATGTCAAAGCGCTCAGTCTTGTGTGGCATGAACTTGCAGAGGCGGGTCGCGGAGTGGTGAGGCTGTCGGTTGAATAATATTGTCCCAAAGCCGCATAACCGACACGTGGGTGCCAGACCACATACTTTATCTCATGAAAAAACAGTATTCCAATTGAAAAGGAGGAAAAGAACATGTCAGATGCAACCATCTCTGGCGCAAAGGCATTGATCGAGTGCCTGCATAACGAAGAGGTCGACACGATCTTCGGATACCCCGGTGGAGTATTGCTGCCGCTCTACGACGAACTGTACGATGCTGACATCAGGCACATCCTGGTGCGGCACGAGCAGGGCGCAGCACATGCGGCGGACGGATATGCACGGGCAACCGGTAAGGTCGGGGTATGCCTCGCAACATCAGGTCCGGGTGCTACCAACCTTGTTACGGGCATCGCAAACGCTTACATGGACTCAATTCCGGTCGTCGCAATCACAGGGCAGGTTCCGACACCCCTGATCGGAAACGATGCCTTTCAGGAGGCTGACATCACCGGAATCACACTTCCGATCACAAAACACAATTATCTCATAAAAGACGTGAACGACCTCCCGCGAATCGTCAAAGAGGCGTTCTTCATCGCGTCCACCGGGAGACCAGGTCCTGTCCTGATCGATCTGCCAAAGGACATAACAACCGATGAGCTTGAATTCAAATATCCTGAAACCGTGCATCTGCGCGGTTACCATCCCGATATCAATATTGATGAGGATGCGGTAAGACGCGCCGCATCCATGATGATGCAGGCTAAGCGCCCGATCATCTATGCAGGCGGCGGCGTCATCATCTCAAATACATCATCAGAACTGCTGAAACTTGCAGAAACCATCAACGCTCCTGTAACAACGACGTTGCTTGGCATCGGAGCCTTCCCGCAGTCTCATCCGCTCTCACTCGGGATGCTTGGCATGCACGGCACCAGATATGCCAATTACGCGGTGCAGGAGTCAGATCTCTTAATCGCGATCGGCGCGAGGTTCGATGACCGCGTGACCGGGAAGATCGATGCGTTTGCGGCTCAGGCAAAGGTCATTCACATCGATATCGACCCGGCAGAGATCGGGAAGAACGTGAGGGTCGATCTGCCGGTCATCGGAGATGCCAGAGAAGTCCTGCAACTGTTGCTCTCTTATCTGCGCGAGAAACAGGGCAAGTCCGGGGCATGGCTTGAGAAGATCGATGCGTGGAAGAAGGAGTATCCGCTGCGGTATCAGCAGAGCGATACGGTGATCAAGCCCCAGTACGTGATTCAGGAGATCCACCGAGCTTGCCCTGATGCGATCATCGCGACCGAGGTCGGGCAGAACCAGATGTGGGCAGCCCAGTACTTCCAGTATGAACAGCCGCGCACATTCATCACGTCAGGCGGGCTTGGCACGATGGGCTACGGATTCCCTGCCGCGATGGGGGCAAAGGTCGGATGCCCTGACAGAACGGTCATCGATATCGCTGGCGACGGCTCGTTCCAGATGACCTCGCAGGAGCTTGCGACCGTTGTCAAGAACGATATCTGTGTGATTGTGGCGATCCTCAACAACGGTTATCTTGGGATGGTGCGGCAGTGGCAGGAACTCTTCTTTGACCGGAGATACTCGCACACCGAACTGACGCAGAGCGTGGACTTCGTGAAACTGGCAGAGGCGTATGGCGCGATCGGCATCCGTGCAGAGAAGCCGTCTGAGGTGCCTTCTGCGATATCAGCGGCGCTCGCAGCAGATCGGGCAGTGGTCATCGATTTCGTGATCGATCCCACCGAGAACGTCTTCCCGATGGTCCCGGCTGGTGCTGCGATCAACGAGATCCTTGAACCGGAGGTGGCGGCATGAGACATACGCTTGCAGTACTCGTGGACAACAAACCCGGCGTGCTTTCACGCGTCTCGGGTCTGTTCAGCAGACGCGGGTTTAATATCGAGAGTCTTGCGGTCGGTATGACCGAGGACCCTGAGATATCACGGATGACGATCGTTGTCAGGGGCGATGACCGGGTGCTTGCGCAGGTGACGAGCCAGCTCGGCAAGCTGATCGATGTGAT
>JAUWHQ010000074.1 GCA_030605805.1 Methanosarcinales archaeon
TATGTGCTCGCGTAGAGTGCTTCAATTGATCAGAAACGCCGATCCTGAAAAAGCGAACCGCTATACGCACTTACGATGGGCAAGGGTGTTCGGAGAGAACGCACACAGGCTACTGAAAGAGGTGCTCGAATCAATGGGAATACATCTGGATATGTTGGTATTGTATAATATATATTTAAATCATGGGTGTGATCCGAATATCAAACGAGAACGGTTGATGGAGGGCTGGGTTGCTTAACCGAACACACATGGTTTTATGTGGGGTGAGTTCGAACGCTTGGTGTATGGAGTGCAGAGAACTGCCAGAAAAGCGTTTCCACATCTCAACGAATGGTGCCGCTAAGGGTCTGTGGGCACCATCCTGCTTCCGGGGATACGGTCAGATCATGGCTGAGAGGTTGTGGAGAGTTACATACAGAATCAGAGGAAACCGAATGCAAGGGGCGCGATTGCACTGGCTCCGTACTTAAGTCCGGGGTTTAGTGACTCGGATATTGTTCAAACTACCAAAAACTACCAAAAACTACCAAATTGGTAGAAAAGTTTATAGATTAATAAATTCACCATCTGACTATGAAAGTTCCAGAGAAACCAAAGAACTTACGTGATATTCTTGAAAAAAATAGTTGGCAGGTTTTTAAGTTATTAAACGATGAAACGGTCTACGATTTTGTCATAAAGTGTAATCAAGACTATATTCATTGGAATAAACTCCGCTACAAAGAAACACCTAACAAAATAAATCCAGAATATATATGGGCTCTTATTAAGATATTTCGCTCACAGCAGTTTAAACCAGTTAAATTTAATGATTGGATATTTAAATATCTTCTTTTGAATGATGCCCAGAGAAAACTACATCTTATGGATAAAGGCGCGGCAGGTCACTTAGAAACCGGTTTGGAATCTGTAAACACTGAAGGGAGAAGTCGTTATATCATCAGTTCATTGATGGAGGAAGCTATTGCTTCAAGTCAGTTGGAGGGGGCTGCCACGACCAGAAAAATTGCAAAAGAGATATTGCGCCAAAAGAAAAAGCCTAGAAACTATTCCGAGCAGATGATCGTCAATGGCTATGAAACCATACAAAAAATAACAAAAATGAAAGATAGAACCCTAACACCTGAAATAATCCTTAAATTGCATAAAAATATTACAAAAGACACTCTCAAAGATAAAAATGATGAAGGTCGCTTCAGAGATAATAATGAAATTGTTGTTGGAGACCCTCTGGAATACGGGAAGATTTACTATACCCCTCCTGATTATAAAAAAATAAACGGTTTGATGGAAGAGTTTTGTGAATTTGCAAGTAATGATGACGGGGAGTTTATTCATCCAGTGATCAAGGGAATTATTCTTCATTTTCTTATTGGCTATATTCATCCATTCAACGACGGTAACGGAAGAACTGCAAGAACAATTTTTTACTGGTATATGCTCTCAAGGGGATATTGGTTATTCGAATATATGTCAGTTTCCAGGATTATTTTACGATCGAAAACAAAATATGGGCTGGCATATCTTCATACTGAGACAGATGAAAATGATCTTACATATTTTATTAATTACAATTTGAATGCGATTGAGGAAGCGCTTTATGATATGGAAGCTTATATTAATAAAAAACAAAAAGAATATTCAGAGGCTCTTAACCTAATTAAAAGTATTAAAGATATAAATTTACGTCAAGCAGAAATACTTAAAGGTTTCATGAGGAATCCAGCGAAAAGTTTTGTCATCAAAGAAATAATGACAACCTATAATGTAGCTTATGATAGTGCACGTAATGACCTCTTGCATTTGACTGAGTTAGGGTATTTAGAAAAGATCAAAATTAAAAATAAATTCATCTTTAAATTATCAAAATATGACATCAACAGATAAATTTGCTAAATGTTCTTTTTTTCGTAAATTATATAATGAGATACTGATTGCATCACATGATTTCATCACACACCCCACATCTGTCCGCGCTCGCACGAACACGCGACCTCCAGCGAAGTGACGTTGTTTTGAAGTTGTTGCCGATACACAGGGTCTCGTCTCTACCAATCCAAGTTTCGAATATCAAGAAACATACGAACCAGAACCAGAGCACCAGATAAACTAACAGTCCCCACGAACCAAAGTAATTATGTGATGCCCGAACCATAATCACTACCAATAAACGCGAGGTAATCACTTGATATCAATCGGAGAAGCTCTAATCGGCGAGGCGCCAGAACTCGCACACGTCGACCTGATGATCGGGGACAAAGACGGTCCGGTCGGGCAGGCGTTCGCAACCGGGATGACACAGTTATCAGGGGGACACACGCCCCTGCTCTCGGTCATCCGCCCGAATCTGCTCACAAAACCTGCAACCCTGATCGTGCCAAAGGTGACGGTGAAGAATATGGATCAGGCTGCGCTCATCTTTGGTCCTGCGCAGGCTGCTGTTGCAAAGGCGGTCGCAGATGCGGTCGAGGCGGGAATCATCCCGAAAGAACAGACAGAAGAACTTGTGATCGTCGCAAGCGTCTTCATCCACCCGCAAGCTGCGGATTACAACCGGATATACAGATACAACTACGGAGCAACGAAATTGGCGCTCGAACGTGCGATGAGCGGGTTTCCGGGGATCGATACGGTGCTCCAAGAGAAGGATAGGGGCACACATGCGATCATGGGCTTTAAGATCACACGTTTGTGGGATCCGCCGTATCTGCAGGTCGCTCTCGACAATCCGAACATCGATCAGATACTCGGGGTCGTAAAGTCGCTGCCGGATAGCGATCACCTCATTCTTGAGGCTGGCACCCCGCTGATCAAGCGGTACGGCGTCGATGTGATCGCAAGGATCAGGGAGGTTGCGCCGAATGCGTTCATCGTCGCCGATTTAAAGACACTTGACACGGGCAATCTCGAGGCGCGCATGGTTGCTGATGCGACTGCCGACGCGATTGTAGTATCTGCGCTTGCGCCGGTCTCAACGATCGACAAAGTGATTGAGGAAGCGCACAAGACCGGGATCTATGCGGTGATCGACACCCTGAACCTGCCCGATCCGCTGCCGATGCTAAGAAAGTTAAAAACCCTTCCGGATGTTGTGGAACTGCACCGCGCAATCGATGTCGAAGAGACCGAATACCAGTGGGGCAGCATCCCTGATATCAAGGCGCTCGCTGAGAAACGCTCTACGAAACTGCTGATCGCGGTTGCTGGCGGCGTCCGGGTGGATAACATCAGCGAGGCTCTGGGCGCGGGAGCCGATATCCTTGTGGTCGGGCGCGCGATCACGAATGCGAAGGATGTGTACCAGACCGCCGAGATGTTCATAGAAGGGCTTGCAAAAGAGGAGATAGACCAGTTCAGGGTGATGACCGACTTCTGAACTCTGATATCTGGCGCAGGAGGGAAAATGGCTGAATATACCATCATGTCGTACAACATCGAGCACATGAACCGGATGTTCCGGAACAATGTCATCAAGCCAGAGGAAGAGGCGCGGGCGCAGAAGATCGCATCGGTGATTGGGTCGGTAAATCCGCACGTGCTCGGGATATGCGAGGCTGCAAACGCTCCTGCGGAGCACAGCTTCTTCATCGAGAATTATCTGCCCGGCTACCAGCTTGCCTGCGGGGTCAGCCGGGGCGGGCAGAACCTGGTCTTCTATTACCGGGAGCCGTTTCGTCTCGTTGACGTCGATGATGCGTTCACGTTCTATGAGCCATGGGAGGCTGACATCGAGAACGACGGCTTGAAAGAGGTGCATAAATGGGAACGAAAGCCTCTTGAGGCGGTATTTGAGATCGGCGCAGGCGGGCAGAGGATCCGGCTTATCACGGTACATGCAAAGTCCAAAGGGGTCTTCTCAGTGGTGGATCTGTACAATTTCCAGAAGATCTCGCTTGCTACCCGAAAACGCCTTCTCGGGCAGGCGATCAAGCTCAGGGAGCGTCTGGATCAACTGACCTTGGAACCTGACCCGGTTCCGGTCATGGTGATGGGCGATATGAACGACGGTCCAGGGATGGATCCGTTCGAGATGATGCTCGGGAGGAGCTTTGTGGAGACGGTCATGGGATCTGTCTATGACCCTGGCAGGATATTTCATAACACGCTGTGGTGGATGTCAAAGGACTCTGCTCTGAAGAAGAAGCTGTGGACGGTTGATTTTCCTGATCCCATCGTGAAACATTCGATGGGCTACCGGCACCGCGTCTGGCTCGATCATATCCTTGTCTCGCAGGATATGCTGCAACCGGGAAGTTCTGTCAGGTATGTCACGAACTCAGGGATGATCGCGTCAGGCAGCAGGGATGCATGGAAGGCGTCCGATCATTTTGCGGTGTATTGCAGGATCGAAGCGGACTAAACGGCGCGGTAAATCCATTGAACATTGGTAGAAACCACCTGGGTTTGTTAGATGGCGCCATCACACAAATTCGATCGCCTTTGACGGGCAGGTCACGATGCAGACATCGCACAGGATCCGGTTCTTTCCGAACCGTCTGCATTCGCTGACGTTTGCAACGGTGACGACGCCGTTTACAACTGCCAGTATCACCTTATCATTGGACGGCGCAAGCCCGACCGCCGCGCCGTGTGGATCATTGGCAACGTTTACAGGACATGCGACCACACAATTCCCGCACCCGAAGCAGAGCTC
Organism: Methanosarcinales archaeon; assembly: GCA_030605805.1. Classification (GTDB taxonomy): domain Archaea; phylum Halobacteriota; class Methanosarcinia; order Methanosarcinales; family Methanogasteraceae; genus Methanogaster_D. Next base: position 4,655 of record JAUWHQ010000074.1, read on the forward strand.
GTCATGGACGATCAAACCGGTCTCGGCAGCATCCTTGACCGGCGCGAGCATCGTTGAGAGCCTCTCAAGCTGGCTTTCGTACTCGTTCCGGTACAGCGGCGGGCAGTCCTCAAGCACAGACTCGCCTGACAGAAGCGAGTTTGCAAACGCCATGCAGGTGGGTTTTTCACATTCCTTGCAGTTCAGCTTCGGAAGTAACTGGTAGATTTCCATGATGCTTACCATCGCGACTCATCTCCGCGGTTCATCAGATACAGGCGTTACCTTAATATTTGATAAAGGTTTAGCAATACATGATGCGCATAGCTAAATCATGGCGCGAGGTGTATGATCATGGACAAGACAAGGAATTTTGTACTGCATGACCCTGATGGGAGTGAACATGGTGTGTTTTCAGGAAGACAGCCACGTCAGGCTGCACTCAAAGTCGCCAATCGGACCGGCGGCGTCAAGAGTGATCCAACAACGATAATGCTGCGAGAACGCGGCACAAAGAAAGTACACATCTTTGAGGGGTGGAGGGAACAGGTCAATGCTCCGAAGAACAAGCCCGACTGGATGCCAGACAAGATATGGAAGCCGAACGTCAGGAAGATCGGGATCGAAACGCTTGGTAAATAGTTGAGCGCTTCTACCCCTTATTTTTTTCTTTTCTCTGTTTATTTGCGAATCCCTTAAACGTCACTATCACCGTTCTCGACGCCGACCGTTGCAAAGAATCGCTTCATCACCACTTCCTCTGCCATCCTCATCAATGCCTGTCGATCCCGGGTGTCGCTGAAGACCCCGAGCGGGATCTGGGCGCCAGCCGTGGTCGCATGTCCCCCGGCAGAACCTGCCGCACCAAACGCCCTCTGCACGACCTCTCCAAGATTCAGCCGGATGTCGCGGCTCCTTCCTGAGACGTGGATGCAATCCTCCCCGATTCCGTAAACGAGGACGGTTGTGATCCCCTCAAGGTTCAGCAGATAGTCAGCAGCCTGAGCGAGCGCGTCCCGGTCCCGGATGATGCCCGCATTCGTGACCAGATAGCTGCCCTTGACCTTCCGGTTCCGTATGGCTTCCCCGAATGTCTCCAGCGTCTCGGTTGAGATCGCCGGCGTTTCGATCCGGCTTAATATCTCGTGGTCTGCAAGCGGGTATAGGAATGCCGCAGCAGTCAGGTCAACAGGATTTGCGTTCCGTTTGAATCCAAGTGTGTCAGTACGGATACCATACAATAACGCGGTCGCAAGGTCTTTGTTGACCGGAATATCCATCTCCTGTAGATATTTCGTCATGATCGTCGCCGTAGCCCCGCTATTTGGGCGGATATCGACGTGATCAGCATGTATCTTCTTCATATCCACCGGATGGTGGTCGATGATGATGTCAACGATAGCATCCTTTGGAAGCAGGTTGTTCTCGCCCGGTATCGAGCAATCAACCATCGCAATCTTCTTAAAATCGCTCATCGAGCGTGCGTTATGCTCATCGAGCTTGTCCATATCGATATGGAGCAGATTCACGAACGCCTTGTTCTCCTGATGCCCGATCTCCCCCCGGTACACGATCTCGGATTCGGCGCCAACGCTTGCAGCAATTGTTTTTAAGGCAACTGCGCTTGACATGGCGTCAGGATCCGGGTTGTCATGTACCACGATCGCGAGTTTCTTATCGCCGATCGAGCGCAGAATATCAAGAATGTTTGACGCGTGTCTGACAGACTCGGCATGTTCAAGGATCCTGATCGTGGCGTCCGCGACGATCCTCGGCGGCACGATTACGCTGTCCGCACCCGCCTCTTCAAGTTCGCTCTTTGCGACGGTGCTCGGGGCGCGTGCGATCACCTGGATATCCTTAGAGATCCTCTTTATGGTGCCGATCGCGGTGCTATTTGCCGCAACATCGGAACTCAGTACCAGTACCGTTTCGATACTCTTAATGTCGATCGGATCGAGCAGATGCGGATCATTAAGATCCCCTACGACCGTTTCAAACTCCTGTTCACGCAGAGTTTCGACCTTTCCGACATCCTTGTCGATCATCACGACCTTCTTATTCCGCGTGGTCAATTCTCTGGCGACCGCAGACCCTATCCTCCCACTACCTATGACGAGGTACGGTGCTTGCGGTTTTTTATCGTCATTGGTGTCATCGTTCCGCATACCTGTCACCTTGCCCGAACCATCCGTCGATGCCAAAACCTCCATACAAACATCATTCTTCAGTCATTAACCGAATCATCGTATATAGACATATCGGCTGCAAATGTTATGTTCTGGCACCTTGGTCAGCACATCGACGCGAATACCACCTAATATGCTTCCGGTCCGTTTAATACTTTTGGTGGGCTTATGCCCGGAAGCTCATTAGCCTATTAACCCACCATCTCACTATCCCATTAACTTTAAATGACTTATGCACCATACATATCATGACGTGCGATTCATACAGGGGAGGGAGTTGATCGGCAGATTGGCAGTAAGTTTTAAATGCACCTTGAACATGCATGAATACATTTACTAATGGTGATGAAATGAAAAGGCAGCAGACAAACAAACCTCGACCGATGGGAGTTCGGGGCGCGCTGGACAGAGGTGGCAACGGGCTTGATTCACACCTTGCGGCGCATCATGGTGATGTGCTGGCGGTTGCGACCGAGGGTGTTGTGACGGTTCCGCCGACCACGCCAATCATGACTACGGTCAGAACGATGCTCGAACACGGATTCAGGAGAATCCCTATCGCAGATGCAGGCACACAGCGGTTGAGCGGCATCATCGTATGCAAGGACATCGTTGATTTTCTGTGCGGCGGACCAAGACACTCACTCGTCACCAACCGGTTCGGTGGCAATCTGCTCGCAGCGGTCAATGCTGAGATACGTGCGATCATGAAGACTGAGGTTCCGCATCTGGATGCGAACTCCTCGATCATCGATGCGTTGAAGATGATGTATGCCGAGTCGGTCGGATGTCTGCCGATCCTTGACAGGGATCAGCGCGTATCTGCGATCGTGACCGAACAGGATTTCATGCGCCTGATCGCAGACGTCAAGGTCGGTGTCGCTATACATGAATATATGTCGGCAAACGTGACAACCGTCGAACCCGACGTCGAGATCGGAACGGCTGGCAAACTGATGGTCGATAACGAGTTCAGACGTCTGCCTGTTGTCAAGAACGGGGTACTGCTCGGGATCGCCACCGCTTTTGATATGTTGCGGTTTCTTGGCAGCGGCGAAGCATTTATAAAGGGAGCGGGCGGCATCGAAGATGCACTGGGGACCCCTGTCAAATCGTTAATCACGCGGGATGTTGTCTGGACGACATCGGATCGCGATCTTGGCGAGGTTGCTGGTATGATGGCTGCAAACAATGTGGGTTCGATCCCGATTATTGATCAAGGTGTGCTCACAGGAATAGTAACGGAAAGAGACGTTGTCCGGGCGTTAGCTACACTGAAATAATGGACAATGGAATAATACGACAACAACATGACAGAGATGAGGGTTAGGGATATAATGAGCACTCAGGTGTACGCGGTTACACCCGGGGAGCCGATTTCGCGGGCACGTAATCTGATGTTCCGCCACAAGATCAGCCGGTTACTGGTAGTGATGCATGACGAGCCTGTTGGCATGCTCACCAAAGCCGATATCGCATGCAGGCTCAATCAGGCAGAGCCGCAGTGGCGGAGGCGCCCGATCGATCAGATTCCGGTCCAGCTGGTCATGACAAAGTCTTTGATCGGCATATATCCTGATGCCACACTGCCACAAACATGTGAACTGCTGCTTGAGAACGATATCGGCGGGCTCGTCGTCCGTGATGAGGGTCTGCACGGGATCATCACCAAGTGGGATATGATCATACACCTCTCAAAGCAGTCCGCAGAGATACGCGCAGGCGAGATCATGTCTGATTTTGTTGCGGTCGTGCACAGACAACATTCGATCGGTCATGTCATGCAGACGATGGACGCCGAGGATGTGGACCGGGTCGTTGTTCTTGAATACGGTGGAAATCCGATTGGTATGATCACAAATTCCAACCTGACGTTCGGGTGCGCGTCCGACCCCCGCGGCAGAAACGAGAAACTTCTTGAAGTTCCGGTCGTTGCCGAGGATATCATGTCCACACCACTGATAACGATACCGCAGGATGGTTTTGCAACCGATGCGGCGCGGATAATGGTTGATGAACTGATCAACAGCATCATTGTTGTTGATGCAAAGGGCGACGTCGTCGGAATCCTGAATCAGGAGAGTATGCTACAGGCGATCATTATGATGGGAGAATAATTATGAATGTATCCGAAATTATGGTAAAACCGGTGCGCATCGAGAAGTCAGAGAACCTGTCTCATGCGATGGACCTTATGGACAAGCACGATACCAGGCGGTTGCTGGTCACAAGTAAAGGCAAACTCAGGGGTGTGCTGACCATGCGAAACATCGCACGCGCACTTGGCACGAGCAGAAAACCGGGTATGCCCGCATCATCGCTGCACGTCGCAACCGCAGTCAGCGATACTTATGCCACGGTCCCCCCTGATATGGGCATGAGCGATGCCATATCGATTTTACAGCAGCAGCGATGCATACTTTTTGTGATGGATGGTGACGAGATTCTTGGATGGATCACGCCTGAAGAGGTTCTGAAGACCTGCACCACGGACGGATTTGCTGCCGAATTCATGAGCACACCGATCACTGCCTCACCCGGCGATCGTGTCGTTCATGTGCGGAGGATAATGATGGACAAGGACATCGGGCGGCTTCCTGTGGTGGAGGAATATCAACTGGTTGGGATGATCACCGAGAAGGATATAGCAAGGGCGATGCGTGCGATCCGTGATATGGTTCCTGCCAACCAGCAGGATAGCCGGGTCAAGAACCTTCTGGCGGCTGATGTCATGAGCCGCGGAGTCAAAACCGTGTACACCAATTCCCCTGCGTCAGATGTTGTGGATATCGCGCTCAGGTACGGATACGGTGGGGTTCCTGTGCTCAATCTTGAGGAGGATCTGGTCGGATTCATCACCCGCAGGGATCTTATCGCAAAGATGTGAGTGCTTCAGGATATAGAGCAGCCCACGGTCCTACCAGTGGCTGATAATCCGGATAAGATGCCTGATGGACTTGAGGGATTGCGTGGTTGCGGGGGAAATGGACTCGAAATAGCACGGGCTCGCATCTTCAACAAAAATCCCAAAGCCAAAAAATTCCACAAATCAACATCGATCAGAACCCGGGGACTTTCACCTAATCGCTCGGGTTCAACATCGATGAGCGCCATCCGGATCGTGCCAAACATTTCTGCCACCCCGCACTTCCCGGATACCGGAAGAACCTTTTATGTACATTACGCACAAATCCATCATGCGATAAACGCGAATAACAGGAGATGATCAGTAATGCAAATGGCACCCCAAATGGGGTATGATCGTGCAATAACCGTATTCAGTCCGGATGGAAGGCTTTTTCAGGTAGAGTATGCCAGAGAGGCGGTGAAGAGAGGTACAACAGCAATAGGGATCAAAACAACCGACGGTGTTGTATTGCTGGTTGACAAACGGATTACAAGCCATTTACTTGAATCCGAATCCATCGAGAAGATTTTCCAGGTCGATCAGCACATTGGTGCAGCGACATCAGGGCTGGTTGCGGATGCACGTGCGTTGATCGACCGGGCGCGTGTGGAGGCGCAGGTCAATCGACTATACTATGACGAGCCGATTGGGGTGGAGACCCTTGCAAAGAAGGTCTGCGACCACAAACAGACATATACTCAGTTCGGTGGTGTGCGCCCTTATGGCACGGCTCTTCTGATCGCAGGAGTGGACGATCACCGGGCAAGACTGTTTGAGACTGACCCGAGCGGTGCGTTGCTTGAGTACAAGGCGACCGCGATCGGCGCGGGCAGAGCAAAGGCGATGGAGATTTTTGAGAAAGAGTATACGGAGGATATCGATATAGAGGGTGCGATCCGTCTCGGATTGGTGGTGCTGTATCAGGTTTCTGATACCAAGTTCACGGTCGATACGATTGAAGCAGGATCCGTGACGCTTGAGGAGCGCACGTTCAAGAAAATCGAAAAGAGCGTGCTTGCGCAGTATGTCGAGGAGATCGCCATGGAATTCAAGGATCGAGAGCAGAAGGGGCAGGAACAGGAGACTGAAGATACCAGTGAATAGGCATGGTCACACTCGATAACGCTATCACAGCACGGCTGAAACGGGGTGGCGAGCACTTTGAGGTGCTGGTCGATCCCGAACTTGCATTACGCGCTCGCAAAGGAGACGATGTGAACATATCCGAGATGCTTGCGGTCGAAGACGTGTTTGAAAACGCAAGTCGCGGCGAACACCAGAGCAGGGAAGAGGTGGAGAAGACTTTTGGCACAACCGACATCCTTGCAGTCGCCGAGCACATCGTAAAGCACGGAGAGCTCCACCTCACAAAAGAGCAGCGCAAGCAGATCATCGATGATAAGCGGAGGCAGGTGGTAAGCGCCATCGCCGCGGGCGCGTTCAATCCGCAGACAAAGGCGCCACACCCGCCTGCAAGGATCGAGAAGGCGATGGATGAGGCAGGCATCCACATCGATCCGATGAAGAGCGTTGACGAACTGGTGACCGCGACGATGAAGGCGATCCGCCCGATCATCCCGATTAGGTTCGATACTGTCGAGATCGCTGTCAATGTTCCAGCCGATTATGCTGCAAAATCGTACGGCGAGATCGCCGGTTTTGGTGAACTGCAAAAGGAGGAATGGCAGTCGGACGGATCATGGATCGGTGTCATCAAGATTCCTGCAGGCATGCAACTCGATTTTTACGGTCTTGTAAACCGCGTAACCAAAGGCGGTGCCGAGACCAGGCTTCTGAAATAGAAACGGTAAGGAAAGATAAAGGTAGTAATATGGAAAAGAGAATTGTTATTCCGGGTGATCTTTTATCTGATGATATAAGGGTGTCAGGCAGTGGCACTTATGTCGCTGATGGGACTGTGCGTGCTGCGTTGTACGGACTCATGAACAAGGGGGAACGCTACATCAGTGTGATCCCGCTTGCAGGCAGGTACATCCCGCAGACCAGCGATCGTGTGATAGGAGTCATCACCGAGGTTACATATTCAAACTGGATCGTGGATATCAACTCGCCCTACGATGGTTTGTTGCATATATCCCAGTATCCGCGACGGATCGAGATCGAACAGATGAGCAGATATCTGAAGGTTGGCGACTGCATACTGACGATGGTCAAGGACGTGGACGCCAGCATGAAAGTCGAACTTACACTCAGGGATAAGGACAGGGAACTGAGGCGTCTCTCTGACGGACGCATCACCGCGATCAGTCCGACAAAGATGCCGCGGGTGATCGGGCGCAGCGGCTCGATGATCAGGCTGCTCAAGAGCGAGATCGGATGTAACATGTTCGTCGGGCAGAACGGGAGGATATGGATCAACGGCAGCGAGGATCGCATCGATCTGGCGATTGAGGCGGTCAGATACATCGAAGCGAATGCGCACACGCCGGGATTGACCGACCGCATGCAGGCGTTCCTGAAAGCGAAAAAGAAGACAAGATTTGGAAAAACATACGAAAATGAAGACGAAGAGGAATGGCGATGAGTGAAAAACCAGAGCATTTTATTGTAGACGGAAAGAGACTTGATGGACGGAGAGTTGATGAGTTACGACCGATCAAGATCGAGATTGGCACGCTCGGCAGGGCTGACGGCTCCTGCTACCTTGAATGGGGCAACAACAAGGTTTTGGCAGCAGTTTACGGTCCCAGGGAACTCCATCCAAGACACAGGCAGAAGATGACCAGATCGGTCGTGCAGTTTCGATATAACATGGCTTCATTCTCTGTGGATGAGCGAACAAGACCCGGTCCGAGCAGACGGAGCATAGAGATCTCGAAGGTGAGCCGGGAGGCATTCGAACCCGTGATCTTCACCAAATTCTTTCCAAGGACAGCAATCGACGTATTTGTAGAGATATTGCAGGCAGGCGCGGGCACCAGAACCGCGGGCATCAATGCCGCATCGCTTGCACTCGCTGATGCCGGCATCCCGATGCGCGGGCTGGTCAGCGCATGTGCTGTCGGAAAGGTTGACGGCGAGATCGTGCTCGACCTGATGAAGGAAGAGGATAACTACGGCGAGGCAGATTTGCCGGTCGCCATGACTGCTGGCAGGCAGATCACGCTACTCCAGATGGATGGGCACCTGACCACCGAAGAGTTCTACAGGGCGCTTGAGCTGGCAAAAACCGGATGCGACCAGATATATGAGTTGCAGCGTCAGGCATTGATCGAGAAGTACAGCAAGGAATATACAACAGAAATCGAGGAAGAAGGTCCCGCACCAGCGGGTGAACCGGAGGGTGATGCTGATGAGTGATGACGTGATGACAGAGATCCAGCGCGACCATCTCTTCAATCTGATACTGAAAGGTGAGCGCGAGGATGGGCGCGCATTCGATGAGTTTCGAGAGATCAGCATTGAGACTGACGTCATCGGTACCGCGGATGGTTCAGCCCGCGTAAAACTCGGAACGACCGAACTGCTGGTTGGCGTAAAGATCCAGCCGGGGGAGCCTTTCCCTGACACCCCTGATAAGGGCGTGCTCATCACCAACACCGAGCTGGTTCCGCTGGCATCACCTGACTACGAGGCAGGTCCTCCAAGAGAAGGGGCGATCGAGATCGCAAGGGTCGTTGATCGCGGCATCAGGGAGTCGAAATCGCTCGATCTTGAAAAACTCTGCATAACCGCGGGTGAGAAGGTCTGGATCATATTCATCGATATCCATGTGCTGAACAACGACGGCAACATCCTCGATGCAGCCTCGATGGGTAGCATCGCAGCGCTACTCACCGCAAAGTTACCCCGAGCCCAGTACGACATGGGTGATGACATCCCGCTCCCTGTCAGGGATATCCCGGTCGCGGTCACCGTGATCGAGTTTGGCGGGGCGCTGCTGCTTGATCCGTCACTCGCGGAGGGCGTGATCGCAAGCACGTCGCTCATTACCATCACCAACAACGACGGCAGCATCTCTGGCATGCAGAAGAGCGGGTCAGAGTCGCTCACGGTCGAGCAGGTCATGCAAGCGGTTGACATGGCAAAGAACGCAGCAGCAGGGATACGAGAGAAATTCCTGGAGGTATAAATGGTCAAACACACAAAAGGATGGAAGACGAGATCCGCCGGTAGGTTTGGCGTGCGTTACGGGCGGAACATCAGGAAAAAAGTTGCCAACATCGAGGAGAAGACGCATTACAAGCATAAATGCACTCAATGTGGTTTTCCTTCGGTGCGCCGCGTTGGCACTGGGATCTGGAGATGCGCCAAATGCGGGCACACCTTTGCAGGCGGCACATACATTCCGCACACATCGATCGGGACGACCGTTGCAAGATCGGTGAAGCGTGCGATCGAGCAGAGAGAGCGCGACGCGATGATGGCGGAGGCATGAATGGGATATCGATGTGTCCGCTGCAAGGAACCAGTCGAGATCGATTATGAATACCGGGGCATCCGGTGCCCGTACTGCGGACACCGGATCCTGATCAAGGAACGCCCGGTCCAGATTAAACGGGTCCGTGCCGAGTGATCACGTAAGTGAGAGACTTTTTATTATCTTCTGGAAATGGGCTTCGGAAAACCACAGAGAGCACAGAGGACACAGAGAAAACAGCAACTCTCTGTGCCCTCCGCGTCCTCTGTGGTTAATCTTCTTTGCCATAACCCATCCAAGCCAGAAGAAATTAAAAAGCCACGTAAGTGACCATAAGTGATGGACACGGCAGAATTCAGATTCGATTTTGGCAGCGATGCGCCCGTAATCTATCAGGCGCTGCTGCCTGAGGCTGCCGCATCGTTTCCAAGAAGCAGGGCTGTGCTATCGCTGGAGAATGGCACAATATTACATCTCAGCATAGCGGCTGATGGGATTGCCGCGCTGCGCGCTGCGCTGAATACGTGGCTACGATTGATCAGGGTTGCGTATGAGATGGGGGGGATCTGCGAGACCGTCAAAACCTTTAATCTGTGAATACCGGTGTTAATCAGTGGCTGATAAGACTTTTAGACACAGATCAACACGGATTCTGTCCATTCCTTATATTGTTACCCGTCCATTGACGCCGGGCTTTTGCGCAGTCCGTACCAATTTACCGCAACGTAATTCCGGACACACGTATTGTTTTCAGCTGCCAGAATAAATTTGAAAAGTCACGGTGGTGAGACCGGGGGTCTACCCAACCGTGTCACATTCCCGGCAAGCACATCATCCTCGCTCACAGAGACCTGATGTGATATTCCTGCTATCGTCACAGTGTACATGCCTGACGGTGCAGTATCGAACTGAGTCCCGCCATCATCGATCGATATCGGTCCATCCGTCGAATACGGCGCGATGAGTGTCACCGTGCCATCAAGAGTTGCGGTTGCTGTCCGGACATACTCAAACGTCCGTCCCTGATTCGTGAGGATCGGGATGCTAAGCGTTGCAGTGCTGTTTGGCGGCGCGGTTCCTGTGATCTTTGCGCCTTTCACGTACTCAAATATCTTGACATAACCGGTGTTTGCTTCGGGGATCTCGTCGGGGAGGTCCTGGCGGCGGTTCTCGAAGAGATTGGGATATAACATGGGTTGCAGGTTGTACACCTGTTTGTAATATCTTTCTGCGGTATTTCCTGCCATCGACTCATGCACCAGACGATAATGCTTCAGGCTGACGCCATCAAACATATGAAGCCGCCCTTCCATCGAGTTAAAGTACCCCATACCCGGATGTCTCTGCCATCCGTCGGACGTCTGTATTGGGTCTGTCAAGTACTTCTGCACGTACTCGTCTCCCGTATCACCATCCCACGCAGCGATCGCATGGAACTTGCCTGTCGCCATCTCGACGTCGCTCACAACGTATCTCGTGCCGAGCGTGTCAGCGATCTCGTTTGCTTCCGCTTCGCTCTCTGCTGTGAAGAACGTGGATGCGCCTGGTCGCTGCGCCTCGCCGCCGCCGATTCCGCCCTGGAATGGGTTGGCGTTCGGGATGCGCCGTGCGATATTCTCGATCCAGAATCCGTAGTCCCACCACGACATCACGCCATACGCTGTGTCGGGATATGGGTACGGTTCGCCCGATGGGGGGCGCTCGTAGGGTCCGTAGTACGAGAGTCCGGGATCTGGCGTGTGGTCATGCATCCATTCGAGTGAGTTGTACCATGGTGTACTCGGTCCGCCGGAATATTTTGCCTGCTTGAGTGCAAGAGAGGCGGGACCCCATGGGTACACAAGAACCGCGACGAGGAGGATCGCGAGCAGGATATATCCTGCGTTCTTTGCCAGATATTGTGGGAGATCCTCGATTGTGGTACGGATGCCTTTGAATCCCGCAAGTTCGATGATTCTTGTGCTGAAATAAGCACTCGTGAGCGCGACGTTCACCGCATAGTAATAGCCGAATCGGTTCTGTCCGTATATCGCAAGAAGTATGACCAGAGTCCATACCAGAGCCAAGATGTCCTCTGGTTTCCATCTGCGTATCACATAATAACCCAGAAGCAGGACTCCGAGTAATGATATGTAGAAACAGTTTCCGAAGTTACCGTAGACCATGCTGTTTCTGCCGATGTTGAGATTCCCGCTGCGATCATAGAGCATCGAGGAGATCTCTGCGACGGTTGCAGCACCGCCCTCGCGTATCGTGAAGATTGTGGTGATGGAACCTTCGATTGTGCTGGTTAAAGGAGGGGCGAGAACGCTCAACAGAACGAAACCAATCAATGCACCTGCAATCAGGACTGCGGGATAGTAATACCGGTTCAGATCCCTGCGGTTCATCTCCTTTGATACGACGTGCATCAGCACGAGGACGATGATCGCCATAATAGACGTGGTCACGTGCAGCAGCGAATAATGTCCTGAGAATCCAAGTTCAGGATGTATCCACGGCAGTATCAGAAGCACCTCCAGCCCGAATGCGATTGCCCCTACGATGGTTATGTACTCGGTTGAGTTGCCCTTGATGTGTTCGGCGATGCAGATAATGATCGCTGAGAGCATGATGATCAGACCAAATAGTAGCGCACCGGTCCAGCAGAGTTGATATGCCGCATACGCAAGACCAGCCAGACTGGCATAGAGAAGTGGGTACTTGACTGCGCGCCAGTCTTTATTCAAATCGCTGAATGAGAGGTTCTGAGCGCGCGCGCT
>JAUWHQ010000187.1 GCA_030605805.1 Methanosarcinales archaeon
GTGGATTTGGTGCCGATGTGGCTGCATGGTCTGTGAAACGACCGAAGTTCCCTCTGCCCGCCCTGATCATTGATGTAATCGTAGATCTTCATCGCATCTGCCATCTCCTCCTGATACTAGACCATGCACCAGTTGGCAACCTTTCAGCCCAGTGTATGTGCTGTAGGCAGACATCGACATATACAGATACGCTCTAATAGATCTCGTTGTTGATCTGCTCATTCAAGCGCTCGAGCATCTTCTCGCTTAACATACCATTCCAACCTCCACTCATAATTTAGGTAAAAAAATACAAAAGTCCCTCACACCTACGTGAGGGAACACCTGGAGAGTATCTTTGACGCAACCGCTGATGCATCTTCGAGTGGAAAGTCATCGGCGTCGAGCGTCTCGGCGAGTTCATCGAAGTGTGTCTCTTTGCCACCGACCCTGCATGCCATCTTGGTTCCCGGTGGAAACAGATTCTTAAGCTCGTGCTTGTTCTTCACAGGGAACCTGACTGCCGCATCTTTCAGCATCTCAACGATCTCTATCTTGAGTTCTGCAATCTCGCCAATTGGCTTCTGCGTTGGTTCTTCATGTGAGAGTTTGGGCTCTTCTGCCATTTTGGTCACCTCTCTGGTACTCAATTATCTGATCTGTGATAAGTGTTTTGGTGGCTTATTCGCACATCACAATCGATATCGGGCGGCTGTTTTGTGAATATCGTCTTAAATCCATCAATTCTTGACGATATTCGAACGATAAGTTTTTAAAGTTGTATTGCAAAAGCAGAGGGGTGGAGCGCGCGTAAAGCGCACATATCCCGCGCGTATCAGGATGTTTAACCGTTGCTGTGGGTGTTATTCCTTAAACATCCTGTAAACACACAAAGGAGGTGTTGTAATTGGCTAAACTGGTTATACTCTACGGAACCGGAACCGGTCATACCGGAGAGATGGCAGAACTGATAGGCGACGGAGCGATGTCTGAAGGCATCGAGACGACCGTGGTACTGCTCGGTAATGTGACCGAGGACGTGCCCGGCGGCGGGCGCATAACGAGTGTGGATGACGCGCTCACTATCATGAACTCGGCAGATGCCGTTGCGATCGGCTCATCAACATATAATATGAAGCCGGTCGTCTTTGTGCAACAATTGATGGATAGGGCTAAAAGCCTCGATCTCTCTGGCAAGGTCGGGACAGCGTTTGGATCCTATCAGAGCCCGCCCCAAAGCTGTCGGGCTCATCATAGACGCCATGAAGGAGATGGGCATTGATGTGGTGGAACCTGGGTTGCAGGTATCAGGCATGCTTGGTTCCAAGACAAAACAGGAGTGTAGAGAACTTGGCGAGAGTATCGCAAGAGCACTTTCCGAAAAGAGATAGGAGGTGAGCAAGATGGATAAGATCACAGATGATGTGAAGAAGGTCCTTGAAAAGATCGGATGGGGCTCGGTTGCCACAGCATCGAAGGGCGGTGTGCCGAACGTCTCACCAAAGGGCAGCTTCAAGATTGTGGATGAGCAAACGATCCGGTTTGCGGATATCTTCTCAGAACACACCAGAAAGAACCTGCTGGAGAACCCAAGGGTCGCAATCGATATCGTGGATGCAGAGACCGCATCAGGATATCAGCTCAAGGGAACCGCAACGCTTGCAGATAGCGGACCTCTATTTGATGCGGCAAAGGAAGAATTGGCAGCAATGGGACTTCCTGCGCCGAAGAACCTCGTCACTGTTACGGTTAGCGAGGTCTACAGCGTTAAGCCCGGTGGTGATTAGGATCATGAATAAGACGCTTGAAAACCTGACAAAAGCTTTCATCGGCGAGAGTCAGGCTCGGAACAGATACACATTCTATGCAAAAGTTGCAAAGAAGGAGGGCTTTGAGCAGATCTCGGATATATTCCTCGCGACAGCGGAGAATGAACGGGAACATGCGAAGTGGCTCTTCAGGATGATCGATGAACTCCGGCAAAAGATTCCGGGAAACCCAGATGAACTCGTTGTGGAAGCTGCTGCTCCGCTTACGCTCGGAGACACCGCCGAGAACCTCGCAGCAGCGATCGCTGGCGAGAACTACGAGACTACGACGATGTACCCGGAGTTTGCGGATACCGCCGATGCAGAGGGGCTGGACGGGATTGCAGATAGGCTGCGATCGATAGCAATTGCAGAGTCGCATCACGAAGAGCGGTACAGGAAACTACTTCCCATAGTTAAGAGCGGTACCGTTTTTAAAAAGGAGAAGACGGTTCCTTGGGTCTGCAGGAAGTGCGGGTATGTGCACGAGGGCAAGGAACCACCTGCTCCGTGTCCGTCGTGCGATCATCCGAGAGAGTATTTCGAGATTAAGTGTGAAGAATACTAAATAGGAGGTAGATATGACCAAGAAAGGAGAAGTTTACGAATGCAGCATCTGTGGGAACGTTGTTCAGGTAATAGAGGAAGGAGACGGAGAGCTCGTCTGCTGTGGCGTTCCGATGGATCTTGTTTGAGTAAAATGAGGGCACACCATGACGAATTATCGATGCAAGATGTGTGGACACACGTACCGCCCGGAACGAGGCGATCCGGATAACGGAATCGAACCTGGAACGGAGTTTGAGGACCTGCCAGACGACTGGAAGTGTCCGTCATGTGGCGTCGGGAAGGAGTTCTTCGAACCTGTGAATTGAGATGATAAAGGAGGTATAAACAATGGTTGAAGAAGTGATTGACGAACAGTTCCTGCGAGTGAACAGGGCAGCGAACCTGATGAACCTGACCGAACTTGAGAAGAAGCACCTGCCGCATATCAGCATTCCTGTGAAGGTTGCGGCACGGGAGCCGTTTGATATCGAAGTAGAGGTTGGCGGGATGCTGAAACACCCGAATGAGCCGGGACATCACATACAGTGGATCGAGCTGTATGCAGACGACGTATTTCTGGCACGAACCGACTTAACCCCGCAACTCACCGAGCCAAAGACCGCGTTCACGATCAGGCTCGACAACGTGGGCTCTGTCAAACTGCGGGCGGTTTCACGCTGCAACCTACACGGGCTCTGGGAAGTATCAGGGACTGTTACGGTTCTGCCGCCGGGAACGCATGTCGAGCACGGGGCTAAGTTTGCATGTCTCACATGCGGGCAGATGACGTTTACCGAAAGCGATAACCCTGAGACCTGCTGGTTCTGCGGCGAGCATGAGGCAGAGATGTTCTCTGGCTGCTGATTAAAGGAGGTGCATGACATGGGAGAACAGATTGTAGAGAATATCAGCAAGAAGATCGGGTTTACCCCGGATATCATGAAGACGATTGGAGAGATCGACCCTGATTTCCTCAGGATGTATCAAAAGTGCGATGAAGGCGTACTGAATGATGGCGCTCTCTCTGTGAAGGTAAAGACGCTGATGGCGCTCGCCGCGGTTGCAGCACAGCGGTGCGAGCCCTGTGTGGAATCGCAGATGCGAAACGCAATCAACAACGGAGCAACAAAGGAAGAGATCATAGAGACGCTCGAGGTCGTATTCATGACGTCAGGCGCCCCTGGTGTTGCGATGTTTCGGAATGCGCTGAAACAACTGCCAAAAGACTAAAAACGAGGTGAGAAGGTATGGATGAAGAAACCACAACAGAACCGGCACAGGCACGCCCGATGCTTCATCTGGGCGAGCCTGCCCCCGATTTCGAGGCTGTGACCACTCACGGGCCAATGAAACTCTCTGACTACACGGGAGGGTGGGTCATCCTCTTCTCGCATCCGGCAGACTTCACGCCGGTCTGCACAACAGAGTTCATGGGCTTTGCAAAGATGAATCCTGAACTTGAGAAGCGTGGTGTGAAGCTGATCGGACTCAGCGTTGACAGCGTCCACTCGCATATCGCATGGGTGCGGAACATCGAGGAGAAGATGGGCGTCAAGATACCGTTTCCAGTGATTGCGGATCTTAACATGAATGTCGGGACGCTG
>JAUWHQ010000043.1 GCA_030605805.1 Methanosarcinales archaeon
TCTCTCAAGATTTGCGAGCGTCAAGGGCTCGATATAGGTGATATCAGCCATGTCAGGGTCTGTCATGATGGTCGCAGGGTTCGAGTTCACTAAAACGATCTCATAACCCTCTTCCCGCAGAGCCTTGCACGCCTGTGTGCCTGAATAATCGAACTCGCACGCCTGCCCGATGATGATTGGTCCCGATCCGATGATCAGAATCTTGCTTAGGTCTTCTCTCTTTGGCATGGTTTCTCACCTTCCTTGACTGTGGGTTCTGTGAGTGTAAAAATGTTGTCTATTCAGTGGGCGGTTCCAGTGGGAGGTTCCGGAGGCATCGTTGATTGCGTATCGCGATGGCAGTGATGTGCAGATGATCGGCATGACCATGGAACACCTCGAAAAAGATTTAAGCACCATAACCACACAATATGAACATTACGACGTGCCAGAGATCACCAATATCACAAATCGGTGCCATGCATCGCTTTGATACCGTCGTACAACCAACATTATAACGTGATGTCCATGAATTATCGCAACGAAGAACTACGGGACAAGTTTGTGCGTATATTTGATACCACGCTACGGGATGGCGAGCAGACGCCTGGCGTATCGCTTGATATCGAGCAGAAACTCATCATCGCAGAGCAACTGGATAAACTCGGTGTTGACATCATCGAGGCGGGTTTTCCGATCGCATCCGATGGTGAGAAGAATGCAGTCACCAGAATTGCGAAATCCGGCTTAAATTCACAGATATGCGGGTTATCACGGGTGATAACGAAGGACATCGACGCGTGTCTCGATTGCGATGTTGATATGGTGCATACCTTCGTATCCACCTCCGATATCCAGCGGATACACACCATCGAGAAGTCCAGGGAGGAGGTTGTGGAGCTTGCTGTTGATGCGGTGCAGCACATCAAGGATCACGGCGTAACCTGCATGTTCTCCGCGATGGATGCGACCAGAACCGATTTCGATTATCTGACCCGGATACACAGGGCTGTCGAACAGGCTGGCTGCGACGTCATCAACGTTCCTGACACGGTGGGCGTGATGGTGCCGTCTGTGATGTACCGCCTGATCAGGGACATCAAGGAAACGGTCTCGGTGCCGATTGATGTGCACTGCCACAATGACTACGGGCTTGCGGTCGCAAACAGCACCGCTGCCATCGAAGCAGGCGCAAGACAGGTTCAGGTGACGATCAACGGGCTTGGAGAGCGTGCAGGAAACGCGGACCTTGCAGAGACCGTAATGATCCTGCACACGATCTATGGCGCACGAACAAACATCAAGACCGAGTACCTCTTCGAGACCTCACGGATGGTCGAGCAGCACACTGGCGTTAGGATCCCCCTATTGATGCCGATTGTCGGGGAGAATGCGTTTGCGCACGAATCAGGCATCCACACGCATGGCGTGCTCGTGCGCACCGATACGTTCGAGCCGGGCGTGATGACGCCTGAGATGGTCGGGCACAAGCGCAGGATCGTTCTTGGAAAGCATGCGGGCAGACACGCTGTAAAACTGGCGATCGAGTCGGCAGGATTCCACACAACCAATGAACAGCTCGCAGAGATACTCAACCGGATCAAGGAACTCGGAGATAAAGGAAAACCGGTCACAGATGCAGATCTGTACGCCATAACCGAAACAATCCTTGGGGAGGTCGCCAAGAAAGAGCAGTTCATCGATCTGAAGGAGGTCTCGGTGATGACCGGGAACATCATCACGCCGACTGCAGCTGTGAAAGCGTGCGTCGGCGGAGAGATAAAGGTCGTTGCAAACACCGGCGTCGGTCCTGTGGATGCAGCCCTTGGTGCGGTGCAGAGTCTGCTCGGCGAAGGAACAAAGGTTCATCTGCACGATTTCAAGCTCGAAGCGATCTCAGGAGGCTCTGACGCTCTTGCAGAGGTAACGATCGCTGTGGAGGATGCCGATGGCAGGATCGTGAATGCGCGTGCCGCAAGAGAGGATATCGTGATGGCGTCGGTCGAGGCGCTCGTGAATGCGATCAACCGGCTGATTATGGTACGGGGCGGGGCGTAAAACCCCTCTCAAACCATTCTGACATACCTGAACAGATCATCCCGCCCGACCCTATGCAGCCGATCACGCAGGAGGGCGGCAAGCGATGACGTGTCCCCTTTCTTTGCAGAGACTGGCGCGACCATATCGAGCCACTGTCTCCACGGAGGCAGGAGATCAAACCGTTCCACGATCTGATCAAGCTTATAGTCTTGGTCTTTTACCAGATCCATCTTGTTTGCCGCAATGATCGTATCCATATCGAGATCACATAAAAATTCAAACAGCTCGATGTCAATCGGTATCTCACCGCGCCTCTGCCATCTGTCCACGATCTCGCAGAATGCACTCGCATCGACCACCTGAACGGCACAGACGATACGGTCATGGTTGTCTTCGATGTAATGAACGATCGCATCCTTTATGCTCTCCGAAACCGCCTCAGGAACGCCGTGCAGAAATCCATAACCCGGCAGATCGGTTATCAGCAAGTCTTTGAACGTTATGTGCACGGGTTTTCTTGTAACACCGGGGCGTCTTCCGGTTTTGACACTCTTTCCGGTGAGCTTTTTGATCAGAGACGACTTTCCAACGTTTGATCTTCCGGCAAATATAATCTCGTGTTTGGTATGCATCTGTGTTGATCTGTGGGTGATTGCCCGAGCCTATAAGACTTGTGCCTCAATCGCACATCACTTAGGTCTGATAAAGCGCTTCCACTGCCCGGGTGAGCGTTTCAGGAATCTCCCACGTCGAGAGCCGGTCGATGCCGGCGGTTGAGTCGAGCGAGAGTGGTGTGATCGAGATGCGCTTACGTGCGAATGCATGTACATCGGTGCCCGCGTCGTCGTCCTGCACAAGG
>JAUWHQ010000181.1 GCA_030605805.1 Methanosarcinales archaeon
AGTTCTTCGCGAGACGCCTGCCTGCGTCCTGATGCGGTCCGCACGTAGTACACGCCTCGATTCGTTCGATACGGGCGGCGGTCTCCTTTCGGGATGTTTACGATGACGACAATTCGTCCCTGCTGGTCTCTGACCGTCTCCTGAACGATCGTCACAGGAGGTTCGCAATTGTTGAACGCTATGTTGTCTATGAACTGGAGTACATGATCCGTTTCATCGCCAAGACCTGTGATCTCTCCCTCATCGTTCACCCCAAAGATCATCTGTCCCCCGTCCGTATTGGCAAATGCGATGATTGATGCGGCTAAATCATCGGCATGAATGAGGTGCCCCATGAACTCGGTGTGGAGGTCTTCGCCTTTTATCAGGCGGGCGGCAAGTTCGTTCAGGTTCATGGTGGGATTCCTCTGGCAGGTTATATTCTTGGATGGGCGTGTGCTAAAGGGTTTTGATGGGGGATTGTCGCGTGCCCGATCATCCGGATACCTGCGCTATGGCATTCAGCGCAGGGGTGACGTCACCAGATCAGTATCGTGAACATGCGATCAGCGCAATCGCATCCTCGATTCGCGCCTGTTGCATTGTTCCGCGTCTCAGGGTCCATCTGACAAGAACGCCGAAAGCAACATGTCGAGGCGCTACAATCTCTCATAAAAACAAATCTTCTTCCCTGAATCGTCAAAACACACTCTGAATCTATCAAATACGCCTGATCTGCCAAGCAAATTGAATTTGACTGTGAACTCATCCGAGAATAATACGTTGCATGAAACTTTTATATTGCCAACAGAAATTAAAATTTCATTGATATAAGCGCGGATGTGTCCGCCCACACCTGCCGGAAATATCATCTCCCCGCTGCGATAGTCAAGACCCATGTAATCGGCGATCTCTGCATTGAATATGCTAAATCCGGCGCCAGAGTCTACGTATGCCCTCGTTAAAAAAGTTTTTTCTCTGGTTTCCAATTCAATTGGTATAATTGGATAAAATTTACCGGCAATCTCTTCGTAATCAAAGATCAGAGGCAAGAACGTAAACCTCCTCTTCTTCCGGCACCTGAAATACCTCGGTTTTTTTGCCGATCGACTCAACTGTTTCCATCACGTCTTTCAAGGATTTTCCACTCGCCAGAACCTTTTCATCTGCGACTGCCACCCACGATCCGGAATACTTCTTCAACTTATCCCAGCGAATGCGTCCTCTGCTCATATCTTGATGTCTCGCCTCCATCATACTTGAACGCTTCTAACCATGCATAAACAACCACTGGGTGCCCAGGGCACACAGCCGGATTCGGAGGCTTCCATCGCGTGGTTTCTCGACTCAACCAGCATCTTCTTCCGGCTCAAGCGAAGCAAAGTATTCCAGAAGCAGCCTGTACACGAAGATGTACCCGCCGCCCACCTTGCGCAGGAAGATGCACCCGGCAGCGCAATCGAGGAAGCGGACATAGTTTAGTGGCACAGAGCCGTTTCGCCAGAGCATGATGCGCAGGACCGTGTGCTGGATGCAGGCGCGACCGCCGAAGATCGGCCCAATGATCGGACCGGTGGGCGCCCCATGAACTCGGTGCGGAGGTCTTCGCCTTTTATCAGGCGGGCGGCAAGTTCGTTCAGATTCATGGTGGGATTCCTCTGGCAGGTTATATTTCTGGGTGGATGTGTGCTAAAGGGTTTTGATGATGAGGGGGGTTGTCGCGTGTCAGATCATCTTGATTTTCGCTCCATCGCTTCTAATGTACGGGCAGCGGCATCTCTGACACTTTCGTCGCTGTCGTCGAGAATCGTTTCAGCGGACCGATTGCACTTGGGATGGCGATCTTAGCAAGCGCGTATATAGCATGCAGGCGTACATCCGCATTAGCAATCACGCCACAAGCTCGAGGACTCTCCTCTCTCCAAGGTTGGCAGCAGCGATTCTGCAGCCCTCAAATCCCCCTTGCTGGTCTCAGGGTTCCTCACTTCTTTAAGAAAACATTCGAGCTTTATGGGTAACCAACAGCTCTACTGTGCCACCTAAGTTTTTCTTCCTCAAGCAGTTCTAGTACAGTTTCTAAAGATCCCTCTTTTATCGCACTCAAAACATCTCCAAAAAAATCCTCCATTAATTCTGGAAACTTTCTGAGAACCGTATCAGTAAATCCCATCTGCATGCTATTAACCAGTTTCAAGAATACTTTTTCACGTATTTCTGAAGGGAAAGACGGAAACACTGGCTTAATTTTCTCAAGAAGCTTTTCAGCTACAATATAGTCGCCTTCGCTACTAATGAACTCATCAACATCTAATGAATCGACCATCCCAGAAACAATATCAAAAGTTTCTATCTCTAACCCCACCTCTAACTCCTCTTTAAGCTCATTTTTTACATATTCTTTAATAAAACTGTCCCTTGCAGAATTTATTAGAGTTGCTAAAAAGTGTATATCCATTAGAATCAGAGAGAGGGTTCTATCTCCACTCAATTTGGCAAGTGTTCGCAGTTCATTTCGTGCATTCATCATAGTTGCAATCGTGCCATCATCAGTAGATTTTTCTTTTGCATCACTAAAGATTTGTATTAACAAATCTTTTACTGTTGTTCCAAGTATCTTATCTTCTTTTATATTCATAGCTCATACCTTCCAATTCTTTCAATTTGGAGTGCAATTCCAATAATGACTTTGATCCCATTTCCCATTTTTTTGGTAACTCGACAAACTCATGTTTTCCGATGTATTCCTCACTTGTGAGTTTAGGAATTTGCGTTTCAAACTCCAATTTTTCGGAACGCTCTTTAATAACTGGTTCGAATCCATGGATTAGATAAAATGGACGATACTCCTCACGCAGTGCCTTAGGTTCAAATTCGAGTTCAAGATTTTGCATCTCGGACTCCAATTTTTCAGGGCGTTTTTCACCTAATAGTTCAAGGGGGCTTGTTATTTTTTCTATAGACCGCAATGCATGGGATGTTTTTTTTCTTATGGTTACCGGGTAAAAAATCGGTCGCTTACTTTCAACTTTCGCTAAATCAGATCTCATTGACCAGAAACTTGAAGGTCTTAACACCCTTACTCTATCTTCTTCTGGAACCTTTTGTGCCGCCATAATGTAAGCGTCTTTTGCCAATTCATAGAGTTCAATCTTTTTTCCGATATCCTCCATTTCCGCGTAAATATCGATAAGTTTGTTTATCTTTTCTACAATCTCATTAGCCGCAGAAAGTGCCTCATCTAACGTTATACTCCCTCTGCCTTTCAACTGTTCAACCATATCGCTGATCTCTTTTTGTAATGTAGTTTTTAAATCGTTTTCAGTCATTTTTCATCACCTCTATATTGATATTAACCCCTTTAACATATCATTTATGCTGCCGTTAAATAACTTTTCTAAACTCATTGCTTCGTCTTTCAATTTTGTAATAGATCCTTCCAAATCTCCTGATCGCTTCTCATCTAAATACCCTTTTGCTGTAGTGTATTTTACTGTAACGTCCTCTAAGCGCGTTAATATCCTTCCACGATCTTTTTCGTCTAACCACCTTCCTCCACCTGTTTTTATGTTTTTAAATTCCTCATGAGCCTCTTTCACAGTTTCGAACATTATTCTTATGGATTTCCATTCTGATTCTGGTGATTTTTCATTTAAATTTATAACTAGTTCTCCTATTTTATCTGATATTGTTCTAATATCATGGGCACATTTCGAATACTCCATATAGTACCCTAGCAAGCTACCTATATTTTTAACATTATCGATTTTTTTCGACATAACATTAAGATTCTTCGCAACTGGGTTCAATTCATCCCCTTTAAGTTTCCTCTTAAATCGTAGCGTTTCTACTGTTTCTGAAGCATTTCTTAATGCAGATGTCAGTCCCATAATCTCTTTTGTCCAAAACGCAATTTCTGCAGCCATTTAAAAAGTCCTCCTTTGCATGTTCACAATTCCTATCTTACCCCTTCTGTTTATTTTAAATCACTATAAAGTACCTGCCTGCCAGCATTATACTTATGTTTTTCGGTTTATTTGGCTTTGGGACCATATTATTTTTGGATTTGACATGCTGCGGCATGTTTTGAAAGATTTATTGTAAAACCCAACCGCTATCGGCCAGCATTTTTGTCCCAAAGCCCCTCATCATCGTTCATATCTTCGAAATATTCTGCCGAATCGTGGGCATTCCAGAATTCCCGCATCTCCGGTTCCGTCCTGAATACTGGAATTTTTACTATGCACCCCACACGCCCCAATCAAACATCCAGATTCTCGACTTCCCTCGCGTGCTTCTCGATAAACGCCCTTCTTGGCTCGACAGCATCGCCCATCAGGATCGTGAACATCCTGTCAGCCTCTACCGCATCCTCAATTCGCACCTGAAGCATCGTCCGCGTCTCAGGATCCATCGTCGTCTCCCACAACTGCGACGGGTTCATCTCGCCGAGACCTTTGTACCGCTGCACAGTGATGCCGTCTTTCCCGATCTCCTCCCGTATCGCGTCCAGTTCCTCGTCTGAAAACGCATACCGCCTGACCTTCCCCTTCTTGACCTGGTAGAGTGGCGGCTGTGCGATGTAGACGTATCCCGCCTCGATCAATTCGGGCATGTAGCGGTACAGGAACGTCAAAAGCAGCGTTCTGATGTGAGATCCGTCGACATCAGCATCGGTCATTATTACTGTGCGGTGATACCTCACCTTCTCGATATCAAACTCCTCCCCGATCCCTGCCCCAAACGCAGTGATCATCGTCCGGATCTCGTTGTTGCGCAGGATCTTGTGGAGCCTCGCCTTCTCGACATTCAGGATCTTGCCCCGCAGTGGCAGGATCGCCTGGAACTTCCGGTCCCTCCCCTGCTTCGCGGAACCGCCCGCACTGTCACCCTCCACGAGGTATATCTCACTCTTTGCCGGATCCCGCTCAGAGCAGTCAGCCAGTTTCCCGGGGAGACTCCCTGATTCGAGCGCAGTTTTACGTCGTGTGAGCTCCCGCGCCTTCTTTGCCGCATCCCACGCTTTAGCCGCCTCCAGTATCTTGTCTATGATATTTTTCGCTGTTTTTGGATTCTCTTCGAGGAATTCATCGAGCCCCTCGCCAACCAGCGACTGAACAAGTCCCCTTACCTCGACGTTCCCAAGTTTCATCTTGGTCTGACCTTCGAACTGCGGGCTTGCGAGTCTCACGCTGATTATGGCGGTCAGACCCTCGAGCGTGTCCCTTCCGCTGATATCGCCATTCTTTACAAGATTGTTCTCCTTCGCATACTTGTTGATCGACCTTGTGAGCGCGGTCTTGAAGCCGCTCAGATGAGTCCCGCCTTCCTTTGTGTTGATGCTGTTCACGAATGAGAGGACATTATCCGAGTATCCCTCGTTGTACTGGATTGCAATCTCGATATCAGTGTCGTCCTTCTGTTTCTTGAAATATGCCGGATCGTGAAGCGTGTTTTTATTTTCGTTCAGGTACTCAACAAACGACATGATCCCACCGTCAAACTGGTACGTATTCTCCGATTCCGGGTATGGCTCACCCCGCTCGTCCCTGATTATGATCCGCACGCCATGGTTGAGGTAAGCGAGTTCGCGGAGCCGTTTTGAGAGCGTGTCATAAGAGAACTCGGTCTCTTCGAAGATTCTGGGGTCTGGCTTAAATGTGATCGCGGTTCCTGTGCGGTCTGTCTCTCCTATGACTTTTAGATCGTACTTCGGATTCCCCCGCACGTATTCCTGGGAATGGACGCTCCCGTTCTTGTGGATCTCGACGCGCAGCCACTCTGATAGCGCGTTCACAACCGATACGCCGACACCGTGCAGACCGCCGGAGACCTTGTACGTACTTTTATCGAACTTTCCTCCGGCGTGGAGCACTGTCATCACAATCTCGACAGCCGGCTTTCCGTAATCCTCGATTATGTACACCGGAATCCCCCTGCCGTCGTCAGACACCGTGACAGAACCGTCCCGGTTCAGTGTTATCGCAATTTCAGTACAGTGCCCTGCCATCGCCTCGTCGATGCTGTTATCGACGACCTCGCTCACGAGATGGTGCAGCCCGACAGGTCCGGTGCTCCCGATGTACATCCCGGGCAGGGAACGCACCGCTTCAAGCCCGTCCAGCACCCGGATCTGCTCTTCGTTCTCCATGGAGTATTATCGCTGCGGGAGGTCGTAAAGTTATTGGGCGGAGAGGGATGATTACGTCGCCACGCGTGAAAATGTTGATGGCGACGTGATGAAATGACTGCCGAGCATTTCCACGATCAACGCTCAGACGATGGTTCAGGAGAGAATATGAAAGCCGGAATGTGGAAAAGCTCATCGGCAAGATAGAAAATGGCTTTGAATAATAGTTCAGCAACTACCCAGGGAGCCGTTGCAACCACCCCATAAACCAAATTGGAGGGACGAACGTATCTCCCCTGAAACACAAACGAAAAAGTTTATTCAACAGTCCGAACAGACAATATACAACATGGACTCCCGCAGGAGGTTCTGGTGGATTGCGGTAGCAATGATCGTCTCCGTCGTCGTTGCAACCATATACGTAACAAAAGCATTCATAACAACCATATTATGGAGCGTCTTCATCGCATATCTCCTATCTCCGCTCTACTCATATCTCCTTCGCATCACCAAAAATAAGCAGATCTCGTCATTACTCGTCATTTCAATGGTGTTTGCAGTCTTCATAATCGTCATCATTGGAGCGATCAACGCACTGGCAACTGAGGTATCGAACCTCTCGGGATCTCAATATGCCCTCGATGAGGTGATAAATGACCTTTTGAGCTACGTAAGCGGCTTTGCAGAAGAACAGATCCCTTGGGCAGCCCGGTACACAGAAGAGATAAGCCAGCAGCTCGAAGCTTTTGCCAGCCAGATCGTGCCAACGATTCTCTCGCTCGCTGCAGACATCGTCACCGGACTTGCCGCCAGAACGCCGATATACCTTGCACAGTTTGGTATTTCCGTATTACTCGTCTATTATCTCTTAATCGATGGCGAGAACGTCATGAATAACGCTATTTGTCTCCTGCCGGAAAGGGAACTTGTCTTACAGTTTCTTGATGAGTTAAAGCCGATCTACCACAGCCTCTTTAACGTATATTTCATCACCTGCATGTTGACAGGAGCCATTGCGTCTATTGGATTTCTTCTGCTCGGAATATCGTATCCAATCCTCTGGGGCATTATCATAGCCGTCTTTGCGCTGCTCCCCCTCGTCGGGACAAACACGATCATTCTGCCTATGGCGCTCTACTATCTGCTGATTCAGGATTATACGAGAGGTGTGGCTATACTGGCATTCGGAGTGATCTTTCTTAACCTGATCCCGGAGAACATCATCCGCCCCCGCCTTGCCATGAAGAGCGCAGCGATCCATCCGATCATCACCCTGCTGGCGTTTGCCGCACCGCTCTTCGTAGTCGGGATGGTGGGCATCGTCGTTGGACCTGCGCTGTACGGCTTTCTTCTCGCGGCTTACAGAACAAGGATCCGGCTCATAGAGGCGGCGGGAGTGGATGATGCAGAGGCTGAAGATACGTAGTACGTAGTAGATTCGAATATGCGTCAGGTATCGCGTGGAATTGTCATGGGATAGTCACCCGAATAACAAGAAGATCGATCTCCGCGGTGGGATATCGAGTCATCGACCTAATCCCGATCGTACCGTCTCCATCTTGAAGAGATCGCCCGCAATGTGATAAATATGACCAGACAGACAATGATCATCAGAACAGCGATCGGCGAGGAGGCTGAAAGCCCGTAGGAGATGTATCGCTCGTAGATCAGGGTTGGTGTGATCATTGGGTAGTATGCGATCACGATGACAGCGCCAAACTCGCTCATCGCCCGCGCCCAGCACATAATCGAGCCCACCAGGATGTGGCGCGCGGCAAGCGGGACCGTAACCCAGATGAATGCGCCCCATTCCGATGCTCCGAGCGATCTGGCAACGTTTTCGAGGCGCGGATCGACGCTCTGAAAACCCTCTCGTGCCGAGTTGATCAGGAACGGCACCGAGACAAAGAGCATCGCAACCACGATTCCGGGCATCGCGTCTCTGAACTGGGTGACCTGTGACAGCGGCTGACCGAGCAATCCATGCAATCCAAATACCGTGAGGAGTGCGATACCTGCCACCGTGTGCGGAACGATGATCGGGATGTCCACGATGCTCTCGACTACGCCCTTGCCCGGGAAGTCGCGTCGTGCAAGGAAGTATGCGAGGGGCACGCCGAATACGAATGCTACGGCGGTTGCGACAAGTGCGGTGTACATCGTGAGGATCATCGCTTTCCAGACCGAAGAATCGTTGATCGCTTCTGCCATGCCGGGCTGGTTGGAGATGAGTTGACCAGCCGTCATGTTAAGAAGCGGGATTGTTATGAAAGCGAGTATCACGAGCCCGAGTAAGAGGAATAGGATGAGAAGCCGGTCGTGTCTCAGGGTCAGTTTTTGCATTATGGTCACATCATCGATGTCCGGCATCAAGTAATCGGCAGAAACCACTGTAATTCTGGCTCTCTGGTATCCCGGATCGGTTCTGTTTGATCCGGTTCCGGTTCCGGTTGGAGCGGTTCCGGAGAATCCTGATCAACACAACCACTGATAATTATCGACAGGACGATAAGCACCGGAATTATACCCCTCATAACGGTTATATCAGGAATGCTTTGTTCATAAGCGTTTGCTCTGGCGCCGCTGTCAACCAGCCCCGCCCTTGAGCGTGTGCGCTATCGCGCCGCCGCTGATAAGGATTTCAGAGATAACGAACGTCCATGCAAGAAGGTATCCCGCGGTACCGATGATGTTGCCGGCGGACTGCGCAAAGATCGCGCCGTCCAGATCACATAGAGGCAGGGCATCGATCCACGCCCTGCACAGGAAGACAACACCGATCATGTGCATCATCTTGCTGTCGTATGAATAAATCAGTATCAATCCGACCAGTACCAGCCCAACGCTGCCTGCAGCAGCCACAAACAGTGTGTCGATCGATGTCATCTCCCCGTGCACAAACATCGAACCCGTGGTGAGTGTAATCTCCCCGAGTGACACCGTGTATCCAAGTGTGATTGCGATCGCCGAATGGAACCACTCGTGCCCAAGCGTTGCCGATGCCCATCCGAAGACGAGGCATATCGCACCGACGATCGCATCGTCGATGTCGCCCCATATTTTTCCTGTTTTTTCCACACTCATAACCCCCACTCCCACTCCCCACACCCCTTCGCACAATCACAATGCCTGCACAATCATGATGATGACCAAACCCCGAAGACCATCATCATTATAATAATTGTCGTCACTTATCGTTTAAAAATATTGTGGTGTCACACAGCCGATGGGTTTAACTAAGTGGATTACCGATCCAACATCCAACATACAAAACGGAGATAAAATATGAACGAAAAGACAGGTATACTCTTGCTCGGACACGGTAGCACGCGCCCCCACAACAAGGAACTCGTCGAAAAGGTGGCAGAGATGATCGCCGATCAGAAGAATGTCCTTGTGCGGATAGCGTTTCTGAACATGGACAAACCAGACCTCAAGGAGGGTCTGGCGAGTTTCAAGGGAACTGGCGTCGACAGGATCGTCGCGCTCCCGCTCTTTCTTGCACACGGCGTTCACACGCTCGAAGACATCCCGGAAGAACTGAATCTGGGCGATGGCAGAAAAACTGTGGTCGATATCGACGGAAACATCGTCGAGGTTCTGTATGCAGAGCCGCTTGGCGCTGATCCGCGCATAGCTGAGATCGCATACGACAAGGCAGAAGAAGCACTCGCCCGCTGAAACATGCGCATTGCGGTGCTCGATCTGACGCATGGCGGCGGTCTGATCGCGCAGTGTCTTGCAGAGACTGACGCAAACACGGGCATCAACACAAGCACAAACGCGGTCACCGCTGTTGATGTGTACCACACGCTCAACAAGAGCGAGGAGGACGGCCTTAGATCGCGCGGCATATCTGTGCTGGCGGATCCTCCTGACGCGGGCGGTTTTGATCTGATCGTCTCGCCTGTGCATCTGGAGCCTGATTATCCCACGCTCGCGGGTGCGCGGGCGGATGCGGCTGGGGTGCCTGTGATCACGCACCATGCCGCCGTCTGCAAGATTATGAGCCGCCACCTTCAGGGGTATGAGGTGATCGAGGTCACAGGCACGACCGCGAAGACGAGTACCGCGCGAATGCTTGCAGGGATCCTGTCATCGCGTGCCGGCAGGAGAGTTGTCTCGCATTCGAGCGCGGGTGTGGAGTACTGGGACGGCTTGGATGGTGAGAGTGGTGGGGATGGTGAGGGTAGGGGTAATAGGGGTAGTCAGGATAACCGGAATGATATCAACCCGCGGGTGATTGCCAAGTTCAGCATCACGCCGGCAAGCATCATCGAGGTGGTGAGCTCGGTCAAAGGCAAGGTCGATCCGGATGTGTTCATCTTCGAGGTCTCGCTCGGCGGCACAGGGCTTGCAGACATCGGTATCGTCACCACGTTTGCAGGCGACTATCTGATCGCAAACAACACGACAGCAGCGTCCGATGCAAAAATGCAGATGGTGCAGCGGGCAAAACCGGGATCAACGCTGATTCTGGGAAGCGATGTTGCGTCCATGCCCGTTCCGGATTCTGTCGCAGAGATGCTCACATTCGGAGATGGCGGTGATCTGTACTTCGAGAGCATCGAGCCAGAATGCGCCGTGGTCGCGGCGGCTGGCAGACGCATCGAGTTTGCAGTCAGGAATTATGACATCTTCTCGTACGAAACAGCGATTCTTGCCGCAGTGGCTGCTGCGATCTCGATGAACGTCGATTTAGGGTGCATAAAATCATTTCTTGGAAATTTCAGCGGTGTAAGCGGAAGAATGAAGGTCTCAGAGATCGAAGGCAGGACGATCATCGATAACTCCAATTCCGGCATGAATATATCGTCGGCAGAGTCTGCAATCGATCATGCCAGACGCATCGCAGGAGATCCAGGGGATACAAGGAAGATCGTCATGATCATCGGGATCGAGGAGTATAATGTCTGCGAGGGGCTTGATTCGAAGAGGACGATCGAATTGATCACGAAAAGCAGGGATTTTGTCGATGATTTCATCACGGTCGGCGTAACTACCGATCTCGCACGAGAAGTGCCCGATCTGGATGCAGGGATGGATCTGGCGATGGATCTGACAGTGAAGGGTGATCTGATCATATCGTGTGTCAAGTGCTTCAGATGAGGCGATGCCTGCGGGCGCGGGAAATCCGGACTCACATAAAACCCATAGCAGTTTCCTTTCAAATAAGGAAAGATTTATGAACCAGTTTCCCCCTATATAGAGCATGGATAAGGATACGACGAGAAAGGGGCGGTTGTAGGGATTACTGTGCTTAATGCGAGCA